>NZ_AAWS01000007.1:0-150000 GCF_000169175.1 Microscilla marina ATCC 23134 | reverse complement strand
CCATTGTTCGTTTTTCGGAGTGCAAAAGTGCAAGCTTTATTTTTAATATCCAAACCTGAGGTAAAAAAATTGCGATCTTTTTTTTTGATCGCTGTCGCTTGACTTTATTACTCAACTATTCAAAATCAAAACAAACCATTGTTCGTTTTTCGGAGTGCAAAGGTGCAAGCTTTATTTTTAATATCCAACAACTTGAACAAAAAAATAACGGTAAACTTTACCGCCGCATTTTTAACTCTTTTTCAACTCCTTTAAATCAAATCCCCTTTGAAATTTGTGAATGCAAAGGTAAGCTTTTAGTTATAAACTACAAGCACCTACGCTAAAAAAAGCTAAATTAGTAGTTTTACCTATACCTGGCTAGTAAAGGGTTATAAGTCTCTAGATGTATATTAGTATATAGGTGGGGTTCATCCATCAGGCTACTCCTACTATATGGAACGAGAACTCAGGGCTTATTTTTTATACCTTATTACATACCGCCCACTTTCTCTTCCTCTAACAGAGATGTTTATATAACTGCAACCTTTTGGGTTAGCTCTATGTCATTGGGGTAAATTTATTCTATTTAAACCCATATTATTTTATGAAAAATCAATTAAGAATTTTAGGAATTGTGTGCTTATTGGCAGTTTTCAGTTTTAATTTATCTGCCCAAAATACCGAAACCCGTACCCCAGGATCTTTTAATAGCTTAAGCATTGGTCTTGCAGCTAAGGTAGAGCTTAGTGAAGGAGGTGCTGAATCGATAAGAATAGAAGCAAACGGAGTGGAACTAAATCAAATAGAAACTAACGTGGAGGATGGGAAGTTACGTATAAGATGGAAAAAGGGGTACCGTAACTGGAAACGTCGCAAAAATGTGAAACTATGGATTACTTACCGTTCTTTGAATAAGATAGGTATTGGTGGATCGGCTTCGGTAGTTGCTAAATCAACTTTAAAAGGTAATCAATTAAGTCTTTCAGTGAGTGGCTCAGGTAACTTGACAGCACAAGTAGCTGTAACAAATCTTAAGACCAGTATTTCAGGATCAGGGAGTTTACGTATATCAGGTAAGGCAAATGACCAGTCTATTAAAATTAGTGGATCAGGTAGTATTAGAGCTTTTGAATTGGCATCGACAGCCGCTACAGTTAGAATAAGTGGGTCGGGTAGTGCACGTATACAGGTAAAAGACGCTATCACGGCACGTATTAGTGGATCGGGCAGTGTGAGATATAAAGGAAATCCATCTAAAATAATGAGTAAGAGCAGTGGATCGGGTAGCGTTCGTAGTGCCAACTAATATAGTGAATTCTAAAACACCTACACCTATTTTAATTTATCATATCATGAAATCAATTTACCAACTGTCCATAGCCACATTATTGGTTGCCTTTATATATACATGTGGATATTCGCAAAAACATAAATATGTTCACAATTCTAACGGTGATAAAATCACTGTTGACTATGAGGGTAAAATCACCTTGGCCGATAATGACAAAAGCATTGCTGCTATTTCTGATTTTGGCTATTTTCGTTTTAAAAAGAATAGCCAGGAAATATATATCAAGGCGGAAGCCGGAGGAAAACTGACTTATACTTATTATGTACGGGGCAAAAAGAAAAGTTATGAACCGGAAGGAAGAGCTTGGTTTGAAAATGAGTTGCCTCAATTAATCCGGGAAAGTGGTTTTGCAGCAGAGTCTAGAGTGGCTCGTTTTTATAAACAAGGAGGAACTAGTGCGGTATTAGATGAAATTAAGCAACTTGAAAAGGACTATGCTCAATATAAGTACTTTAAGTATTTACTAAGGAATCATCCAGTAAAGAACACTGAACTTACAAATGTTGTAGATCTAATAGGCACAGAAATAAAGTCTGATTATTATAAGGGCAAGATATTACGTAATAATCACCAAAAGTTTTTACAAAACACGAAAACGACCTCTTCTTATGTAAAAGCTGTGGCAAATATCAACTCTGACTATGAAAAAAGTAAGGCTTTGCGTAAAGCTTTGCAACAACACTTACCGGATCAACTGATGGTAAAAGTAATAGATGCTTCTATAGGAATAAATTCTGACTATGAAAAAAGCAAAGTGTTAAGAAGTATCACATCTAAAAGGCCACTTAGTAAAAAAGCTTTGGACAAGGTGTTGGTTTCTACTATTAGTATAAACTCTGATTATGAAAAAAGTAAAGTACTCAGGAGTATATTGGTGAGTAACTCATTGAATGATCAACAAATGGTAAATGTTATTAATACTGTAAAGAAGATAGGCTCAGACTACGAGAAGAGTAAAATATTAAGAAAAGCGTTGATTAAATCACCATTGAGTGAATTTCAACTAAAAACGATTCTTGATGTAACAATGGGTATTAACAGTAACCATGAAAAAGCTAAGGTGTTGATGAATGTAGGTAAAAAAATGCCTGCCAATAATGCTGCACTCAAAAAACAGTTTACAAAAGTAGCTAAAACGATTAACTCTGACCATGACTATGGCAAAGTAATGCGAAGCTTGAATAAATAAGTAAAGTCGATTTTATAAATTTATGATAGGCATTAGGTGTAGACAACACCTAATGCCTGTTTCTATTTTGTGGTGAGCAAGTTTTGAATAATATTTAAAGTGTTTTGCCTCCAGTCTTTTAGCTCTATATCTAACAAAATAAAACTATTAGGGTTTTTCAGGTTTTGAGATAAATGGGTGATCCCTATCAATTGCGCCCAGATATTGATAAATAAAGTAGCTGGTGGCAACTCTGACGTGATGCTATGGTCTTGCTGTCCATTTGTAATTTCAGTTATCATTACTTTTAAAGGGCGTAAAGCTATTTTTCGAACTTTACCAGCATACGTCATTTGATTAGTAGCACGCCATTGGTTAGTTTTAATCAATGTATAGTAGTCTAGTATGATTTGATGATGTTGAGGGCATTGTTGGCAAAAGTCAAGGTACCCCTTACCATAAGCCAGTATTTTTTCCAATCCGTTTTTCCCTTCTATATTGACTTGCTCCAACACCGTGATAAACTTTAAAAAGGAATGATAGATTACAGCCAGGTACAAGTTTTCTTTGGTTTCGAAATAACTATATATAGTTGTACGGCTACGCTTGGCGGCTTTACTTATATCTGAAATATTGGTATGAGTAAAGCCTTTCATAAAAAAGACCTCTTCTGCCTTGGTAATAATATAAGTCAGCTGTTGTTCTTTGAGTGTGTCATTCATTGTGCTACAAAAATCATAAAAAGAATTTGTCGAGCAAAAAGATGGCAGAAAATAATCTTTGTCCTTTGGTACAATTCATAATACGCTTCTTACTCGTGATAACTTTGCAAAATCATTTAAAAAATCTATATTGTTTGAAAATGAACACTATGTTCATTTTATTACTTCAACACTAACTCATCGTACCAATGAAACACAAGGTGTATATATTAAATGGTGCCCAAACTGACTTTGCTATCAACTGGCATAGAGAAGAAAAAGGCATTGATGAAATATTAAAACAAGCTTTCGTTGTAGCAGCGGATCAAAGTCAACTAAAAGTGAGTGACATCCAATGTGCCCATGTAGGCAATTTTGTGGGAGAGTTGTTTTGTGGACAGGGACACTTAGGGGGACTATTTGCCAGTATACACCCTGACCTTGAGGGGATTCCAACAGCCAGGCACGAAGCAGCCTGTGCATCAGGAAGTATGGCTGTGTTAGCAGCTATGCGTGACATCGAAGCAGGATGGTATGACTTGGCATGTGTTGCGGGGGTAGAAATGATGCGAAACGTAGATGGTGCGACTGCGGCTAATTATTTGGGGGCAGCGGCCTGGGTAGGTAAAGAAGCTAAAAATGCTCAATACCCTTGGGTGGCTATGTTTTCGGAGGTTACAGACTATTATCGAAATAATTTTGGGCTAAAGGAAGAACACCTTGCGGCAATTGCTCAAAATAATTATGCCAATGCTCAACTTAACCCACTTGCCCAAACCCAACATTGGAAGCTTGAACCTACTGCTTTTGGCAATGACCCGACCTTGAACCCTGTAATAGAGGGCTGCATTCGGAAATCAGATTGCAGCAGGATAACTGACGGAGCAGCGGTTGTATTTTTAGCTTCTGAAACTTATGCTCGAAAATACGCTCAGCAAAGAGGCATTAGCTTTGAAAGCCTCCCTTATATCAAGGGTTGGGGGCACAGAACGGCTCCTATGCTACTGCAGGACAAACTTCAAAATAAAGTACCTCAAGGTGCTTACCCTTTCCCACATTTACACCACACTATTCAAGAGGCGCTTACCAGAGCAAACCTTCCCTCGTCTCAAGTGCTTGATGCCATTGAAACACACGATTGTTTTACTATCTCAGAATATGTTGCCTTAGAGCATTTTGGCTTGGCTGCTCCTGGTGAAGCCTGGAAAGTGATAGAAAACGGCTCTTTTAATCTTGGTGGGACCATTCCAGTAAATCCAAGTGGAGGGTTGATTGGTACAGGACACCCAGTAGGAGCCACTGGTGTACGCATGCTACTAGATGCATACAAACAAGTGAGTAATCAAGCGGAAGCTTATCAGGTAGAGGGCGCTAAAAATGTAGGCATCCTCAACATTGGTGGAAGTTTTACCACAATTGCCAGCTTTGTAGTAGGTGTTTAGCACAATATAATCAAGGCAATGAGCTTTTGCTTGTGCCTTACAATACACTCACTAAAAATTATTGCACAATGAAAAATGATATAATGAATTATGCCTTGGAAATGGCCAATCC
Source organism: Microscilla marina ATCC 23134 (assembly GCF_000169175.1). NCBI lineage: Bacteria > Pseudomonadati > Bacteroidota > Cytophagia > Cytophagales > Microscillaceae > Microscilla > Microscilla marina. The sequence continues at coordinate 145,244 of NZ_AAWS01000007.1, read as the reverse complement.
TTACTTACTAGGACCTTATGCTCCTGTTTTTGAAGAAATAGTGGCAGATAACCTTGAGGTAATAGGTGAAATTCCGCAAGATATTCATGGAACTTATGTACGTAATGGTCCCAATCCTCGATTTGAACCCGAAGGTCATTACCATTGGTTTGATGGCGATGGTATGCTGCATGCCATTCAGATAGAAAATGGAAAGGCTATTTATAGAAACCGTTGGATACGTACAAGCAATTTTAAAGAAGAAACTCAAGCCGAAAAATCGTTATGGCAGGGGTTAATGGGGCGTTTTTCGGCAAACAAAGATCGCCCGTGGAACAGGGGGGTACCTTTAAAAGATACCGCCAATACTGCGGTGGCTTACCATAATGGTAAATTGCTGGCAGGTTGGTATATGTGTGGAGACTTGTATGCCATAGACCCGGTAACCTTAGAAACCAAAGGGGTTGAAAGTTTTGGAGGAACGCTACAGTCTAAAGCAATGGCGCATGTAAAGGTAGATGAACACAGTAATGAAATGATGTTTTTTGATTATGAGCTTACCAAAGCTTATATAGCTTACGGGGTGGTGGATGGCACAGGTAAAGTTACTCATTTTACTAAAGTAAAGACGCCTGGTCCAAGAGTGCCACACGATATGGCTATTACTGAAAATCATTCTATCTTGATGGACTTGCCTTTGATCTATGACTTGAGTGTAATGGTGAGTAAGGGCAAGGCTGCTCCTGTTTTTCAGCGTGAACTGCCCAGTAGGTTTGGTATTTTGCCTCGCTTTGGTACTGCCGATCAGGTATGTTGGTTTGAAGCCAAACCTTGCTACATTTATCATACTATCAATGCTTGGGAAGAAGGTGATGAAATTATTATGGATTGTTGTATTAACCCTGAACCAACCCCACAAAAAAAACTACCGCCAAATGCTACTCCAGAAGAAAAACTAAATGCTTACTTACGTTTAGATGCGCATTTGTACCGTTATCACTTTAATATGAAAACAGGACAAACCAGGGAGTATGCCTTAGACGACAGAAGTACAGAGTTTCCTTTAATGAATAGCCAATATTTGGGGCGTAAGTCACGTTTTGCCTATAATCAACACCTTGACTTATCGGAAAAACTGAGGTTTGACGGCATAGTAAAGTATGACACCCAAAAACAAACAGCAGAAACTCATTGGTATGGTGATGGGGTATCGGGCAGCGAATCGCCTTTTATTCCTAAGCCTCATGCTAAAGATGAAGATGACGGCTATGTCATCAGTTTTGTAACAGACGCCCGTACCGACTTGTCAGAGGTAATCATTCTGGATGCTAAGAATATCGCAGATGCTCCACTTGCCCGCATTAAGCTTCCTCAACGGGTGCCACTTGGGTTTCATGCTTGTTGGGTAAACAGCGACCGGATTTTCAATTAAAAGAAAAAATGCATTGTTGAAGCAAACTTCTAACAATGCATTTTTTCAGTATCATTTCGTTATTGTAGTATTGTTTTGAGCAAATGATTCTACTAACTCAAGCGCAATATGATCTCCAGAATCATTGCCATAATGAGCATGCTTTATCACTAAGTCTTCATCAATCAAAAAATCGGCAGGTATAGCATCGGGGTGAGTGCCAGACTCTAAGGCATCTCCTGTAAACCCGTCTTTTTCGGCATTTGCAATATCTTGCATACGTCCTGCTGCCTTTAAAGCCTCCAGGGTAGATTTCTCTGGTGAAATCTCGGCTTTGTATATGTCGTAGAGTTTTCGGTCGGGATCAGATATGATGTGTAAATTCTGCTGTTTTAATAAGTTGTCTTTAAAGAAAGTGCTTTTCAGAAACATTTGTTTGCGCGATTCATATACTACTATCACCCGAAGGTTTTGCTCGCGCAACTTGTCTAGGATTAATGACAACTGATATAAATGCCAACTACACAAAGGGCACTTGGTGTTGCGTAAAAAAGCTAAGAATATTTTTTCCTCTTTCAAATGCTCATTGATTGAAATAGGTTTGCCAGTAATATCTTGTGTAGAAAAATGGGGGGCAGTTTGTCCAGTATAGAGTCTCATAAGTCGTATTTTATTATTGTAATTGTATTACTTAAATATACTTATTTTTGCCTCAGAAGGCAAAAAATTTTAGACAATGCAAAACTCTGAGGATGTCAAACCGCCTATATGTTCGATAAAGCAATGTATTATGATACAGGCTTATCTGCTATCTTTCCTTAAGTTTACCTAACTTTGCTTTTGGGTTTAAATTAAATAATGAGAGTATTATGAGCAAATACCACCAACCTGTCATGTTGAAGGAGTGTATAGAAGGGCTGGCCATCAACCCTGACGGTGTTTATGTAGATGTAACCTTTGGCGGTGGTGGGCACTCCAAGGCTATACTAGAGCAACTCAGCGAAAAGGGTAAATTGTATGCATTTGATCAGGACGCTGACGCCAAGCAAGAAGCCAAGGAAATTGATCACCCAGGGTTTTACTTAATCAGGGCAAACTTTCGCTACCTGAAGAAGTACTTAAAAATGTACGGGGTAAGTAAGGTAGATGGCATTCTGGCTGATTTGGGTATTTCTTCACACCAAATAGACACTCCTGAACGAGGATTTTCTACTCGTTTTGATGCTTATTTGGACATGCGCATGAGCGAAAGTATTGAGGTAACTGCACAAGATGTAGTGAATGAATACAGTGAATCGGAGCTGCATAAGATCTTGGGTATGTATGGCGAACTAAAAAATGCCAAAACAGTAGCTAGTACTATAGTGAGGGCTCGCCAAGATGCAGCTATTAATACAGTAGAAGAGCTAAAATCTGCAGTAAAAAGGCACGCTCCAAGAGGCAGAGAGTTTAAGTTTTTTGCTCAGGTATTTCAGGCACTCAGAATTGAGGTAAATGAGGAAATACAAGTACTGGAAGTAATGCTAGAGCAGGCTGCAGAGGTACTTAAGCCTCAAGGCAGGCTAGTAGTCATGTCTTATCACTCGCTGGAAGATCGTCCAGTGAAAAATTATATCCAAAAAGGAAGATTTAGAGGGGAAGCTGAAAAAGATATGTTTGGGAATGTTCTTAAACCTTTGCGTGCCATCAACCGAAAGATAATTACGGCACAAGAGGAGGAGATAGCGTTAAACAACCGGGCAAGAAGTGCCAAATTACGGATTGCTGAGAAGTTATTTTAATTTTTATACAGACAATGGTGAGTTATTCTTATCCCATACAAAAAGTGATAGTGGGTGATCATATTGACCTGGCCTATATAACAATAGGTGAAGGTACACAAACCTTGCTATTTGTACATGGTTTTGCCAGTCATATACCTGTATGGGAGAAGAACATTCACATACTCAAAAAATATTATCGCTGTGTTGCTTTAGATTTACCAGGGCACGGATTTTCGGCAAAAAAAGACTATCCCTATTCTATAGATTTTTATGCACAAACGGTACGGCAGTTTATAGAAAAACTTTCGCTTAAAGATGTAGTATTGATTGGGCATTCTATGGGTGGACAAATCGCCATTACACTTGCCTTGCAGTATGCTAAGTTATTTTCACGCTTGGTGCTGGTGGCACCAGCAGGGTTTGAGACATTCAATGAGACTGAAAAACAGTGGCTCTCGCGATTTACTCCTGGCCATGTAATAGCCAGTTCACAGTACTTTAGGTGGGTGCTCAATTTGAAGAACTATTTCTATGATTTGGAACCTCAGGAAATCGCAAAGCTACAGGATTTAAACAGGGATTTTTTTTCGCTTGCCTCTAACCCTTATTTACACCAAATATTAGCCAACTCGGTAAGAGGTATGGTGCAGGCTCCTGTATTTGACCTTTTGCCCCAGCTTACACTACCTACGCTTGTGTTTTTTGGAAAAGATGATCAGCTTATTCCTAACAAGTTTTTGCATCCTCATTTGTTCAGTGAACAAGTTGCCAGGAAGGGAGCAGGGCAAATAAGAGCAAGCACGCTTGTGTTATACAATAAGGCAGGGCATTTTTTACAGTATGAACAACCCTCTCATTTTAACATTGACCTGTATAAATTTTTAACTCCTGAGACATTTGGGCCATAAGCTACTTCATCATACCACATTGTTGCTTTTATACCCTGTTTAAACTTCTAATTTTTCTTTCACAATATCAATCAGATTATCTCTGTTGGCTGCGCCTTGTATAAGGCTTAATGGTATACGCAAAGTTGTGTCCTCTTCATCAGATAAGGTCATCAAGGTTTGGCGAGGGTTTATGCTTACATCTACCGCCTTGGTTAAGTCTATGGTTTTTTTACCTGTAAATAGCGTTAAGTTTACACTTAATTGATTGCCTTGTAAAGTTACCAGTGGGGTAGTTGCCTCCCAAATTCCCATTATTAGTGCCAATATAATCATTGCAAACATTACGATATTGTAACCAGGGAATAGCTCTCTAGAGCCGTAGTTTAGGTCTACTGACAAGCTAAAGGTAAATGCTACAACTACAAAAAACTTAGAAATATAAGAAAAGGCTTTTCGTTTAAACACTTGTTCACTTGGCATGTTTATTTGGTTAAATTATAGAAATACTTATATTAAAATTTAATCTTTTCGAACAACAAAAATCAAGCAATATTTCTTCCTGTTTTGCCCTGAATAATTCAAAATCATTTACTTATCTGACTTCATGAGAATTTGAGGTTATACAATAATTAGAACACTTGAAAAGTTTACTATTAAGTATTCTAGCTGTGAGTATTTGAATAAGTTAACACACTTACCATATCTTGAATTTGTTATATTTTCCCAAATATATTTTAAAAGGATTCAAGTATCTGGATTATTTTTTCCATAATTTTGTACCACAACACGTATAGAGTATAGTGATCACACAAAGTATTATAAAGTTTAAACTATAGAATTTTTACCATCACATGTATCGATATAAGTACTTCATTTCTGCATTTATTTTTACTTTATTACTTGGAGGGGTGGCTCCCTACACTTTAGCCCAAACTCCTACCCCTAACAAAAAAGATGTATTGGAAACAGATAGTATTCCAGAGATAGACCTGGATACAGAAGAGGACGAACTACTGGGGATTAAAAAGAAGCGTAAAAAAAAGAAACGTAAAAAGAAAAAGCGTGATAAAAAGCGTTGGTTTGGGTATAGTACTAAAAAAACCTACGTTCGAAATCGTTCCAGGCGTTATGAACTAGAAATTGTAAGGTATTTGGATGAATGGCCTGACTTGGAGCAAGACCGCGATAAATATGTACAAGAAATTTATTATTATGACGCCAAGCGTCGCAGGGTACGCTCAGCTAAATGGGCAAAAATAAGGGCTCGCCTCAAAAAAGGTGATAAACTATACTTACTGCACGGTTTATACCGTAAACAAATCAATAAAAAACTGAGGGAAAAAGGTTACTTTTTTATGGGTATGAAACACAGCACCTGGGAAAAATTTGACCGTAAGTACATCTTATTAACCAAAGAAAAGTATAACCGGGGTTGGCGAAAAAACTCCAAAATTAGCTACTATGATGGTAGTAATGGACAAAAAATAAAAGAAGTGATTCCGATGTATCATAAGACAAAACATGGGATGTATTATTTCTTTTATGACAACGGCAGGATAGCCATCAAAGGGAAGTATCAATACAACCAAAAAATAAAGCGCTGGACTTATTATTATAAAGGTGGAAACCGTAAAAAAATGGAGCAATACCCCAATCGCTTTTATCAAACGCTTTATAACAAAAAAGAAACACCATTTGATCTTTATCGCTGGAACGCCAGAGGACAACAGACTTATGACTATACCAGGGATTATAAAAAAGGAAGAAAATAGAAAACACTGAGTCGTTTACATACAACTACAAAAGCCGATCGTAATGATCGGCTTTTTTTATGGTCATACTATCGGCTCAGGCTAAACGAAAAGTATTGATTTACATTATAGCTTGCCCGCCCATCTTTGGTGTCGGGAGGAGCTGCACATTGATCTACAATCATATACCCTATTTCTTCATCACGTGAATCAATTTTAATGGTCACAGTTACATTCACAAAAGGGATAAACTTGATAGGAATAGGGATTTCTCTGTTCAAAATCTTGATTTGTTGGTCATCTTCTACAAAGTGCGCCAGAAATACTTGCCCCACCTTGTCTTCATCCCACATAAACAAAGACTTATTGCCAGGATTCCACCACTTGTCTTTGATATCTTTGCGTTTCCTTGGTTCTAAATTGTCATAAAACCTAACTTCCTTTTCTTTTGTAAAGTTATGGGCTATGTCACCTACAAAGATACGCACATCTACCTCAGGAGCACCTGCTGGCCAACCTTCATAATAGTTTAGACCTGCTTTAGTAAAATACATTCCATTTAGTCTTTCTACTTTGTCAATAGAACGATAGCAACCGGGGTTAGGGTCTCCGCCAGTAGGCCCCGAACCACCAGTACTACCTCCGCCTCCACCAAGTCCACCACCATCGCAAGGTTCAATGATGTAAAAAGACTCTCTGCCATTGGGCATAGTGTAATAAGGTGTTTTTCGCTTCATTTCTTCTTCACACAAAGCAATCAATCGCTTATTGCTTTGGAGATATTGCTGATACTGGCCAGAGGTTTTCAAGCGTTCGTTCCAGCCTACTACAATCACAGGCTCGTCAGGTTCATTCTGAGCGTCTATCCAATAGGCTTTGCCACTGGCATCAAATGCTTTGATGTGTGAAGTGGTGCGATCATCATACCCCTCAGGCAACACCGCTACTTTAGGCGTATACACTCCCGTTTTCCAGTTGTGTAAATGTACTGGCACTGCAATATTTAATAAAGGGTTTTGAGATAGTATACGGTCAATCAATACTTCCTTATTTGTGGTTCGCTGCTTATTAGTTGGCAAGTTAGCTTCAATATATTGGCGAAATGATTTACCAGCTATTTTTGCACTGCTTGCTTTACCAAACAGTATATCATAATCACCATCAAACCTTTTAGCCGCTTCTTGCTTTACAAAGTTTCTCAAATCGGCACTTTCCAACGACTTGGCTAGTGCTTGAGCAAAATCAGCCATATCCTGATCAAGGTCAGTTACAATATTGGCCTTGCTTAACACAACGTTAGGTTGAGGGCTTACCTCTTGTTGTCGTTGATTACAAGCAAGCATACCGTAGGTAAGTGTTACTGCCAGCAGTATATTTCTAATAAATGGTTTTCTCATTGGATTGAATATTTCTTTTAGAGAGATCAAAAAAAAGAGGCTGGCGGAATAGAATTATTCGTTACCAGCCCCTTGTTGATAGGTAATGCTATTAGGTTAGCACATAAAATATTAGTGACTTAACTCAAAAGAAAAGTATTGGTTAAGGTTATAACAGCTTCTACCACGAGTATCTGGAGGAGAAGCACACTTATCTATAGTCATCCCTCCCATGTCTTCGTCTTTGGTATTGATCTCAATCTTGATATCCAAAGCAAGTTCTACCTCACCTACTACTGGAAGTTTTACTTTAAACTTGGGCTTTACACTGATACTTTTTACAGACACACCTGGCTGATAATCATCCTCTACAAAGTGAATATAGATTACAGATCCGTGTACATCTTCGTCCCAGTACAGTAAAGATAGGTTGCCAGCTTCCCACCATTTATCTTTGATGTCTTTGCGTTTTCTAGGCTCTAGGTTATCAATAAAGCGTACGCGCTTGGCTTCATCATAATTGCGACTTTCGTCTGGAGTATACACACGAACATCTACCTCTGGTGCACCAGCTGGCCATCCTTCGTATTTGTTTAAACCAGACTTAGTAAAGTACATTGCTTTTAGGCGCTCATAAGACTTTCCATCACGGTAACAGTCGCTATCAGTAGTAGGTCCTGATCCCGAACCTGAACCTGAACCTGATCCTGATCCCGAGCCTGAACCACTACCAAGTCCTCCTCCATCGCAAGGTTCAATCAAGAAGTAAGACTCTTTTTTGTTAGGAGTAGTATAATAAGGAGCCTGACGTTTCATCATTTCATCACACAACGTAGGTACTAACTGTCTCATTTTCAAACGCTCTTGAAACTCTGCGTCGGTTTTTAGACGCTCGTTTCCGCCCAATACAACTACTGGTTGCGTTGGTTGAGTTTGTGCGTCAATCCAGTGTTCGTTACCATCAGTATCATAGGCCAAAATATGACTGGTTTTTTGGTCATCATAAGCCTCAGTCAATACGGCTACTAAAGGCTTATAGCTGGCAGTATTCCAGTTTTCAATATTTACAGGAACCGCAATGTTTAATAATGGATCATTGTTTAAGAGGTCGGTCAAAAACGCTTGTTTATTTACACGGCCATTGGTTGGCACCAAGTGTTTGGCAATGGTTTGCTCAAGGGTTTGCCCGCCAACTTGAGCATCTTTAGACTTTCCATAAAGAATATCAAAGTCTCCATCAAACTTTTTGGAAGCTTCGTCTTTGATAAACTCACGTACTCCTGAATTGCTCATTGACTGAGCAAGCGCCTTGGCAAAATCAGCACGGTTCTGGTCTAGCCCAGTGCGTACTTCAGCTTTATTAGTAATAGGTGTAACAGGTGTAGTAGGTGTGACTGTTTTCTCTTGTTGAGTACAAGCAAATGTGCCTAATACTATGAGCACAATCAACCAGTTAATACGATTAAATATTCTCATTTTGGGTTAAAATAAGTTATGTTTAGTGATGCCTACTCTTTTATACAGCTTTTCGGCAATCGCTTTTTCTGATAAATATGTTAAAGTTAAGTACCCCAATATTACACGCCTTTAACTCCATGTCGGTACCATTTTTATTGGGGTGAGTTGTTTGGTTATTGTGCTACAAAAGACCGAAAAAGCCGGGAAAGCAACTTGGACTTATGTTGAAAAAAATTGAACTTATGGGTAAAACAAGAGGTGCATAAAAAAAGTACAACAATTACCACCTCAAATACAACAATCAGATAGGTTCAAATAAGAGGAGAAGTGAATGATTGGTTTTGTATGCTCATAAAGCGGGGCAGTCCTGCTACACTTTATAACTCATCAGAAGTTAAAGATAAGCCTTTATCAATGGCAAGTAAAGAAAGGGCTATGGGTACAAAATACAAAAAGCCAGTTACTACGCTGGCTTTTTGTTTTAAACAACTACTATTTATCGAGTCAGGTATATAGTCAGTTTCGCCCCTACTACCGGGTTCAACTAACCAACTGTTTCGATCATAACTGGTACTGAAAATACAATATTTTAAAAAAAGTTGGCAGCCTATAAACAACTGCCAGCTTTTTAGTTTGTGAGTATACTTTTAAAATGAACTTGTACTATAAAGTTACTCCTGCGTTATGCTAAACATTGTTACACTTCAAAATCACTCTTAGCATAAAAAAGGTATATCACACTTTATGCTTTTTCAAGAGTTTAGAGATTGATTGATACAAAAGTAGGTAAATACAGCGTGTAAGACCGGGTAATGGTGGGTAAGCCTGAGAAAACCTGCCTAAGAGTGCGCTAAATATAAAAATAGTCTGCCTCATTCGAACATTTCTAGTTGGTCTATTTCTCAAAGTTTGTTAGCAGCTGATCTTTTACAAGGTAATGAAGTGATATTTGGGAGGTAAGGAAAAAATGGTTATTGGTTTTGTGTAGGACATAAAAAAGCGGAAAACGCTGTAAACAACACATGGTAGCAAAATAATTCTATCTACCAAAGTTACTACAGTGTTTGGTGGCTTGATAAAAGTAATGTGTATTCAAGATATAGATCTTTCACTCAACCGTTGAACAAAAGATCTTTGTAAAAAATTAGTTGTGTGTGCCTGATGTGATTAGGGTTAAGCTATTTGTATTTCTGATAAATGCTTTAGTAAAATAACCACACAACTTACATTTTTTGGTTGATTCTCCAATGCTTTACATAGCTGCGAACTACTAAATGTAGTTTAACTCATTGGGCATCCCGAGCTTGTCATAAATCTCTTTTTGTTCTTTTGGAGAAACAAGTCGATGTTTAAGTTTTATATTCTCTTGTTTTAACCAATTGTACAAAGTTTTGCGGCAAACGCCATATTCCTCGGCAATCTGCTGCCTGCTCTTGACTTTATTCATTGTTTTAATAGCAGAGTTAAGGGTTAGTGTAATGTTTAATTTAAAGCCCAAAATTATAAAATATTTATCAAGCTAAAAAGCCTATACGAACAATCCTTAGATTATTATAATCATTTGTTTAAGAAGTTATAAACCCTTGAATACAAACAAAATAGCCTTTTTTATGAGTTTTACAAGGTATTGTCTATCCTTTGTCTATCTTTAGCTTTCAAAAAACATTAAACTTGGAATAATTAAAATTTAAGTAACGAAATTAAGTATCTATATCCAAGCTAAAACGGCAAATATTCATCATTAAACACACAACTTATACAAACACTTGCCTCACAAGCCATCTTGGTTTTATTATACTCAAATATCATATAGTTAAAATTTTTAAGTATTAATACTCAAAAAAGCTTCTACTCAGTGGCTAATTTCATAAGTAATACTACTTGTGTAATCTCCTTTTTTTTGTGGCTCGCCAAAGTTTTTTTTTGCCCAAGCTTACTACAATAATAGCAAAGGATTAATGACCGCTTTCAAAAAATTTCTAATTTTGTAAACGAATCTTTAGTTTTTACAAAAATTATCCTCTATTGTGGGGTAATGTATGATGAAACAATAAATGATGTGTCAGGGTTTTTGCCCATCAAACATATCACCTCAGCATCAATGCTCCCGGATAACGCTTTAAACATACTCTAAGAAAAAAGTTCAAAACCAATGGTGTACGATCCCAAACAAATAGAACCTAAATGGCAGGAATACTGGCAACAAAATAATGTTTACAAAACAGAGATAGATCATAACAAGCCAAAATATTATACTTTGGACATGTTTCCTTACCCATCGGGCAAAGGTTTGCACATAGGGCACCCCCTCGGCTATACTGCGTCAGATATTATGGCACGTTATAAAAGAATGAAAGGGTTTAATGTGCTGCACCCTATGGGGTTCGATTCATTTGGTTTACCCGCCGAACAACATGCCATTGATACAGGACAACACCCTGCCGTTACTACTGAACAAAACATTGCGACTTTCAAAAGTCAGTTATCAAAACTAGGGTTTTGCTTTGACTGGAGTCGTGAAATACAGACTTCCAGCCCTGAGTACTATCAGTGGACTCAGTGGATTTTTATGCAACTGTTTAACTCTTGGTTTAATTATGACACCAATAAAGCCGAAGCTATTGATACCTTGTATGCGGCTTTTGAGCAAACTGGCAATCAATCTATCAATGCGGCTTGCGACGAAGACGTGGTTGAGTTTACAGCAGAAGAATGGAAGGCTTTTACTGAAGAAGAAAAATATAAAATATCGTTGCAATACCGCCTGACGTATGTGGCAGACTCAGTAGTAAACTGGTGTCCAGCCTTGGGAACAGTATTGGCAAACGATGAAATTAAAGACGGTGTATCGGAACGTGGTGGCCACCCGGTAGAACGCAAAAAAATGAAGCAATGGTCTATGCGCATTACTGCATATGCCGATCGCTTGTTGCAAGGATTGGATAAAATAGAATGGTCTGACCCTTTGAAAGAAATGCAACGCAACTGGATTGGTAAGTCACACGGTGCCGAAATGGACTTTAAAGTAGATGGACATGAGGTTACTTTGACCTGTTTTACTACCCGCCCCGACACTATCTATGGAGTAACCTTTATGGTGATGGCTCCTGAACACGATTTGGTAGCACAATTGACTACTCCTGAGCAAAAGGCTGAAGTAGAAGCTTATGTAGAAATGGCTAAAAACCGTTCGGAACGTGAACGCCAAAGTGAGGTGAAGCGAGTGTCTGGTGTATTTACTGGTTCGTATGTGATGAACCCTATTTCGGGCGAGAAAGCCCCTTTATGGGTAGCCGACTATGTTTTGGCTGGGTATGGTACTGGCGTAGTAATGGCGGTACCAGGAGGCGATGAACGCGACTTCCGTTTTGCCCGCCATTTTAACCTGCCAGTAACTGCTGTAGTAAAAAGTACTCGGTTGGATGAAAAAGGTGAAGTAGTGGAGGCGAACCCTACCAAAGACGATGTCATGATTAATTCGGGCTTTTTGAACGGAATGACTTGTCTGGAGGCTATTCAGGCAGTGATAAAAAAAGCTGAAGCAGATGACACCGGCAAAGGTAAGGTAAACTTTCGTTTGCGTGATGCAGTATTTAGCCGCCAACGTTATTGGGGAGAACCTGTACCAGCTTATTTTAAAAATGACCTGCCTTATATGATTAAAGAGGAAGAGTTGCCTTTGACTCTACCCGAAATAAGCGAATATAAACCTACAGCTGATGGAGACCCTCCTTTGGGCAGGGCCAAGGGCTGGTTGTATCAGGGACAATATCCTTACGAGTTGACGACCATGCCAGGTTGGGCAGGATCTTCGTGGTATTTTGCCCGTTATATGGATGCCCAAAATGCAGAAGAGTTTGTAAATAAAGAAAAAGCTGCTTACTGGAATCAGGTAGATTTATATATTGGAGGTACCGAACATGCCGTGGGACATTTGTTGTATGCGCGCTTTTGGGCACACTTTCTCAACGACCGTGGTTTCTTGCCTTATGGTGAGCCTTTTAAAAAGCTGATTAACCAAGGAATGATCCAGGGTAATTCGGCGATTATCTACAGGTTAAAAGAAGATGCCAGTAAATATATATCTGCCAAACAAAAGGGCACATATAAGGCTGAAGACTTGGTAGAAATTCATGTAACAGTGAAAGCGCTGACGGGTGAAGATACACTTGACTTGAATGTGCTACGTGAATGGAAACCAGAAGATTTTAAAAATGCCACATTTGTAGCCGATGCTGATGGTAGTTTTTACTGCGACCGCAGGGTAGAAAAAATGGGGAAACGTTATCATAATGCCATTAATCCTGACGATGTAATTGCGGACTACAGTGCTGATACTTTGCGTTGTTATGAAATGTTCCTGGGTCCATTGGAACAGTCAAAGCCCTGGGATACTAAAGGGATTGATGGGGTACATAAGTTTTTCAGAAAGATGTGGCGTTTGTTCCATAGTTTTGACGATCAAGGGGAGTTTGATACTACCCAGGGGACATCTACCGATGCTGAACAAAAAATTATACATAAGGCTATCAAGCGGGTAACAGAAGACCTGGAACGTTTTTCTTTTAATACTCCAGTAAGTACCTTGATGATTTGTGTGAATGAATTGACCGATGCGAAGTGTAACAAGCACGAGATTCTGGAGAATTTATTATTGATTGCAGCTCCTTATGCCCCTCACATTGCTGAAGAGCTTTGGGCAAAAATGGGACACGTAACCAGTATTCATTTGGCTGACTTTCCTACACACAATGAGAAGTATTTGCAAGAGAGTTCGTTTGAATACCCTATCTCTATCAATGGTAAGAAACGTACCACTATTAATGTGCCTTTAGATATGCCTAAGGGTGATATAGAGAAACAAGTACTTGCCAATGAGATTGTACAGAAGTGGTTAGAGGGCAAAGCACCTAAAAAAGTAATCGTGGTACCCAAGCGCATTGTAAATGTAGTGATATAGTAGTTGACAGTATTCAGTCGATAGCTTCTACAGCCTCAAGTCCTTAGATGCCGATGCACATCGGTGCTTTTAGCGATAAGCTTCAAGTTTGACGCTGCTCTACAAGCAACTTACCGGTTTTATAGGACGTTGATTTTTAGCGGTTTATAAAATCGGCAGATGGAAGTCCACAGCGCTAATAGGGTAGTTAATTAATTGAAGTTGCGAGGTACAAGCTTCAAGTGCCAGTTATATTCGCACCTGAAATATATAAATAGCTGGAAGTTAAGTTTTTACAGTTTATATACTGCAACTTGGGTTAATTAGGAATAGTACTAAAATAAATTTACATTTTTAACGTCATATTTCGCTGACAGAATTCGTTAAAAAAACTTGACGTAGCGCTGCTATGACGCCGTCCCGCAGGGCTGGCTCAACATCCACTGGATATTGCCTCTCCTGACAACAAAATATTTTGGCGTTACTATAGAACTTTATTTTTACACCATTCCTTAGAAAAAAATTCGCATAAATTTATTTTTCAAAAAAGGCATCAGGTAATTTTATCTGGTGCTTTTTTGATTTATGAGACTGTTTCATGGTTTTTAGAAAAATATTAGTCCTACCTGACATATTTTAAAACTTGTGTAGTATAAAATTTCTTGAAAGACCTCATATATATCTAAAAACCTGCTTAGTTATGACTATGATCATTTTTTGAAGTACAGCAAAAACTAAAATCAACTCAGATTAATATAACTTTTTGCTTCCTCCCTATAGATTGGTACTTGTTTTTAAAATAAAAATTATTCAAGCACTTCATTTTTAGCTTTTTATTAGTGATTTTTGATTGATCTATGATTTTCCATGAGAAGCCCGTATTGTGGGGTGTCAAAACTGGTAATTGCCAAAAATTGCGATTTGTAGGAGGGGTTTATCTTTTTTTGGCATTTTTTTTAACATACTATATCATAACCATCAAAGAGAATACAGCAAAGAATAGGACTTATGCTTGGATTTAGAAGTTTATTACAAAAGAAGTTACAAAAACAACTAGCCCCTTTTTATTCTCGCAATGACATCAAAAAGGCCACAGAATATTATGTGCCCACACAATGCCAGAATATAGCACCATCGAAAGAACACGAACCTGGACATACACACGCTTTTGCTACTAAGGAGAGTCTGATTCCATTTTTTATGGATAAGGTATTTAATAACAAGAGTCAGACTGACCGCTTCTTTATTATTATGGCAGACTCTGGGATGGGTAAGACAACTTTTATGATTAACTTGTATGCTACTTATATAAAAAAAAATGGGGCAGATAATATTGAACTTATTCCCTTGGGGTACCCCGATGCATTGACAGAAATAGACAAAATACAACCTCACAAACGAAAAAAAACGATTTTGTTGCTCGATGCATTTGATGAAGACAATCACGCCATCAAAGATTATCAATCGAGGTTGAAGCTTATTTTGCAAAAAGCCAATGATTTCAAAGAAATCATCATCACTTGTCGCACGCAGTTTTTCCCCTCAGAGGTAGAAGAGCCTAAAGAAACAGGGGTACTTAAGTTTGGTGATAATGGCGGAGAATATGTTTTTCGCAAACTGTATATTTCTCCCTTTGATGACTTGGATATTAAAAAATACCTCAAAAAGAAGTATTCCTTCTTTAGAAAGAAAAAACAACAGAAAGCCGAAGAAATAGTCAAACAATCGCCCAATCTGATGGTGCGCCCTATGCTGCTAAGCTATATAGACGACTTGATTGAAAGTAGTCAAAAATATGAACGTACTTACCAGATTTACCAGGAGCTGATCAAAAAATGGATTCACCGGGAGGTGCAACGTCGCCCTAAGGGCAAGCAAGAGTACCAGGAACAATTGTATAAATTTTCGCGGGTAATAGCCAACAACATTTACGAAAACCATAAAAAACGAGAAGGTTTTTTTATTGAGGGTAATGAGGTGTTACACTTTGCCCGACAACAAGAGGTTGACCTCCAGGAACTAGAGCTCAAAAGTCGTTCGTTGCTCAACCGTGACGTACAGGGGCGTTATAAGTTTTCGCATAAATCTATTCTGGAATACTTTCTCGCGCTAGAGGCTTTCGAGAATGATGCTTTCATCAAGGATGGAAATTTTGATGGCATAGAGCAAACCGAGGCTTTTTTGCAAGAGATGTATTATGACAGGGCTATTCAGTTAGATGGGGAGTTTCGGCTCAGCACCAATGTGACGAACCAGCCATTTGGAAACCTGAAGCTCTCAGGGATGAAAAATGTGGTCTACATATCTATCAAAAAGATAGATTCTAAGGTGTTGAGGATATTAAAAGGGTTTACTAATTTAGAAATATTATCATTGTACAATGTTTCTATCATGCAGAATAAACTCAAAGCATTTTTGTACAATGCCGAACTAAGCATAACTCGTAAGTACTTGATAGATGCCAGCTTTGTACAAGATTTGACTCACCTTGAGAAGGTAGATTTGAGCCATAATCAAATCACAGATACTGTCATTTTTGAGAAAATGCACAGTTTACAAAAACTCAATTTGAACAATAATAAGGTAAGTAATATCAATACACTGGGTAAACTGGATAAAATTACAGAACTTAACCTAAGCAATAATCGCATTGAAGATATTTCACCTTTGGTCAATCTACGCAAGTTACAATCGCTCAAGCTACAGAACAATAAAATTACTTCTACTGAAGAACTGAAGGCTTTCAATCAATTGACTATTCTTGATATAAGCGAGAATGATCTTGACCAACAAGACGTAGAGGCGCTTCAGGCTGCTTTGCCTAATTGTAAGATTACTTTTTATTAAAATCTGAGCCCAATTGCTTTTACCAGCTCAAAGAAAGTGAACATTTTGCCCCCCAAACAGGCTTTAGAGAATATTGGCTAAATATGCTTCAGCATAAAAAGCAGGAAATAATTCCTGCTTTTTAGTATTTCTTCCATCTACCGATTTTATAAGCCTTTAAAAATCAATGCACTATAAAATCAGTAGATGTCTCAGTATCTAAGGGCTTGCCCCTATACTACCTACTGAATGGTTTCTAATATAGCGTGGCTAAGGTGTTCGGCAGCTTGTACAAAAGCATACACAGGCTTGACCGTAGCGCCCACTTTCTTTTTTTCAAGCTCGGCAGTAAAGGCCAGGTCAAGGGTAATGCAACCCAGTGCATTGGCTCTCAACACCGATTGATATAGGATTTGCTTATAAGTATTGTGGGTACGTACATACTCATAATTTAAACCTACTGCCAACGCATTATACCTGCTGCCATTGCGGTAACTAAACAATACACCTACTACTTCATCGCTGCCTTTGAGATACAAACGAATGATGTCATAATTGGGATCATTATACATCATTTCAAACACTGCATAAGGCAGTTCAAACACGTTCATTTCCAAGGCTTTGTCAAATACATTTTTGTATAGCTCAAAGCAAGTACGCTTTTCTGGTTCGGTGGTAGGCTTGTCAAACCTTACGTCAAATTGATCGGTATATTTTAAAATTTCTTTGCGTAGGCTATAGCGGTACTTACTGCTCAAAGTTTGCAAGTATTCTTCTTGGCTGTTCCAGTTGACATGCTCTACTACACAGTTGTTGGGCAGTTGGTAGGCAATGAGCCCTAACTCAAGCATCATATCTTTTAGATCTTCGCTCTCGGTCTGGTCAAAATCCCTTAAAATAAGTTTGCTGGCACCTTCTTGTTCTACTACTTGTTGAATTTGCTCAATCAGTTTTTCTAACCCTTGCTTCCATTGTGGGTGCTGTCGGTTCATATATACTGACTTCCCCATAGAGAACATAGTACCTGTAACCACCTGCTTGGATGTAAGGTAGTAGGGGTCTACCATTCTCATTTCTTCTACCTTGGCCGATACTTCGGCATCGGCAAACATATCGTCTTTGACCCAGGCGCTGGTAAAAAATGCCAACGTCACTATTTCACCTCGTTCATCCGTCACTTTATGAAAGTAAAACTGGGCATTGTCTTCTTTTCGTGGATGATTAGAAAAGGACATTTGTAACTGACGAATGTTATTGTAAGAGTGACACCCATCATCAGTACCCAAGTACTTGTCCCATTCCTTAGAATCTATAGATTCAATTGTGCGGTATAACTCTTCGTGCAATTGTAGTGTATCATCTTCTTTGCTTTCCTTTTCGGTTACCTGCTCTTCAAACACGATCTCAAAAGGAGGTAATTTAAAGGTTTTGGCTACGTGGGCAATGCTACTGCCTTCTTCTTCTAAACCCAATACATACTCACGCTGCAAAGCCACCAACATGGCGTCTATTTCTTGGTAAGTATGGTGGGCTGTAATCATAAAACGAATCCCACCTTTCTTCATAGGCACTGCCGGAAAACCTGCCGAATTTAGATAAAAGCCGCGTTGTTTCATCCGGTCAATTATATTGCAAATAATACGAGTAGTACCTGCACAAATAAAAAATAATGGGGTTTCAGAAGGACAGTATTGAGGCAAGTTTAACTCTTCAATACGTTGGTTGGTATAAGCTATCTTTGCTTGCAATTCTTTTTGACTCTGCTCAAACGTGGAGGTTTGGTGCAATTTAGCGGATGCAATCGCCGCCCCTAACATAGGGGGCTGAATGGGCCCCGAAAAGATCAGGGTGCTCCCACAGTTTCTTACTTTATTGCGCATTTCTTCGTTGGGGAACACAATCAAGCCACCTGCCGAAGCAAAAGACTTGTTTAATGAAGTGGCCAACACCATTTTGTCGTGATGCGCCATTTTGCTACGTACATAGCCTACCCCATTTTCACCTGTCCATCCCATTCCGTGGGCGTCATCTATATACAGGTGGAACTGCTTGTAAGTATTGAGCATTCGCTCTAGTTCTTTCAGGGGTGCCCCATCACCATACATAGAGTATACGCCGTCTGCCAAATACCATATTTTTTTATGTTTATTCTGTAATTGTTTGATCTTCATTTCTAACCCTTCAGTAGAGTTATGAGGAATAATATAGATAGGTACTTTACGCGCCTTTAATATTTGTGTAGCCATTTGTACACTTGAATGTACTTGTAAGTCTAAGATGACTGCGTCGCCCTCTTCTATAATTACCGGCAAAGCAGCCAGATGTCCCAGAGTGGTACTTGCGGTAGCTATTAGTGGCTTTTGGAAAATATTATGAAGCTCAGCTTCGAGTTCGTCATAAAGCCCTAGTGAAAGGTAAGTACGTGAAGTAGAAAACTGTGTACCGTAACGTTCTAAGGCATCTTGTGCTCCTGCTTTGAGGGCGTTGTGGTATTCTAACCCCATATAGCTACATGAGCCAAAATTAATAAGTGATTGGTCTTTGATTGTAATCTGAGTACCTGATAAGCTTTTGTCTGTGGTAGAGTTCAAGGTAACCCCTTTGTTGGCACCATAAACTAAAATTTGATTCAATGTATCTAATGCTTTTGACATTTTGATGAGTGGTTTTTAAGAGAGAGAATTGTTTTACCTGATTTTGTTTTGAGTACTCGCTTATATAAAGCAGGGCTACTTTATTTTGTAATCGTTTCAATACAAAAAAAATATTTTTTTTACAAGACACTTAGCTCAAAAAAAAGGGCTCACAAACTACAACACACAACCTTAACCCACTACAAATCAGTATTTTATTAGTAAAACCATCACCACACATAAAAAAGTATAATTGTACTTTATAACGCCTGCTAACTTTTAGAGAATATCAGTTTTTAGCCATAAAAAAAAGCCTTTTCAATGAAATGATTCATCAAAAAAGCTTTTTAAACAAGAGACTCTATAGTCACTTTTTATCTGGCAAAAGTTTCTAGTTGCTCCATCAACTTTTGCAAGCCAATGCGGTTTTGTTGCAATATGCCTTCTGTCCAGCCAAGCTCTATTTGTAGCTCTTGAGCAATGGCTTCTACGAGCTCTTTTACCGAGTGAATATCAAAATATAGCCTTCCAGTTCGTCGGTTAAAGAAATCGCCTAAAGTATGTACAGCTTCGTTTTCAAGACAAAAATGTAGCTCAGCCATTGCCAGGCATAATTGAGGTGAGTAAGGGGGATTTTCTTGTTTTTGCGCAGCATATTTTTCCAATACATCTTTGGTTTGGCTTCCATAAGTGCCCACTAGGTATCCCGCCATATAATCTTCAAAGCCTTCTGTGGTTAATTGTTGGCTTACTTGAGCTATATAGTCTTTGACTGCCTTTGCCGAACCAAACTCTCCACCTATAATTGTAATATC
Source organism: Microscilla marina ATCC 23134 (assembly GCF_000169175.1). Taxonomy (NCBI): domain Bacteria; kingdom Pseudomonadati; phylum Bacteroidota; class Cytophagia; order Cytophagales; family Microscillaceae; genus Microscilla; species Microscilla marina. The sequence continues at coordinate 125,403 of NZ_AAWS01000007.1, read as the reverse complement.
TTTAGTTTGGCATTTGTCATTCCGCTTCATTTTACGCACTACCAAGTCTACCACACGTTGCGACATTTTTCGATAGCCCGTCAGTTTACCTCCAGCAATAGAAATTAGCCCTGAAGCCGACTCAAATATTTCGTCTTTACGCGAAAGTTCAGAAGGTGATTTACCCTCTTGATGGATCAGTGGGCGCAAACCAGCCCAGCTCGACTCTATATCGTTTAGTGTGAGGTTAACTTCTGGAAAGGTATCATTGATTGAGTTAAGCAAATACTCAGCATCGGCCAGGGTAGTGCGTGGTTCTTCCATTTTACCTTTATAGTTGGTATCAGTAGTTCCTATGTAGGTGATTTTGCCACGTGGAATCGCAAAAATCATTCGGCCATCAGGTACATCAAAATACAACGATTGCTTGAGAGGCAATTTCTCATGACTTACCACCAAATGTACTCCTTTGGTAAGGTGAAGGCGTTTGCCCTTGAGCGAATTATCTTCTTTGCGAATGGTGTCTACCCAAGGTCCCGTAGCATTGACCACATGTCGAGCTTTGATGGTAAACACATGTTCAGTCAGCTGATCAGTTACCTCTACTCCTTGCAATTGCTCGCGTTTATACACCAGTTTGGTGGCTTTGCAATGGTTAGCACACAAGGCGCCATATTTTGCCGCAGTTTTTATCACACCTATAGTCAGGCGGGCATCATCGGTACGGTACTCAGCATAATATCCCCCTCCTTTGAGCGTGTTTGGGTTTAGCAAAGGTTCTTTTTCAAGGGTTTGTTTTTTTGATAACATCTTACGGCGATCGTCTCCTTTTACCCCAGCCAGCAAATCGTAAGTCCATAAGCCAAAAGATGTCATCAACTTTCCATAATTACCCCCTTGTACCAATGGGAGCAGCATTTTTTCAGGAATGACCAAGTGTGGGGCGTTCTTATGCACAATGGCTCGTTCGCTACCCACTTCTTTTACCAGTTTTATTTCTCCTTGTTTCAAATAACGTAGTCCACCATGAATCAATTTGGTAGATCGGCTACTGGTACCTTGGGCAAAATCCTGTTTGTCGATCAGGGCTACCTTCAAGCCCCTTGAAGCTGCGTCCAGGGCAATACCAGCCCCAGTAATTCCTCCTCCTATCAATAACAAATCATAAGTCTCTTCAGAGAGTTTATTTAATAGTACCTGACGGTTTTTTGATGACAATAAATTCATTATGTTGTTTTTCTTTTAGTCTATAGCGCCTTTTCAATGCTTGGTTGTAGGTACTTGGCGCTTGGTTTTCACCTGGTGCTGCCAAGAAAGAATGTAATTACACATAGCTGATTTTAGTCATACACTGCCTGCTTCACGCGTTATCTGATACACAATAACTTGCGCAAGGCAAAGTAACAAGTAGTTGGCTGTGGATGTACTGAGTCAGCCACAATCACCAACCATTTTTCTGTATTAGCAGCACCACCTACTACTACTTGTCTTCGTTCCAGCCCATAGTACGTTCTACTGCCTTCTTCCAACCTTTGTATAGTTCTTCACGTTTTGCCGGATTTATTTCAGGAGTAAACCACTTTTCTACATCACGGGTTTTAGCAATTTCGTCTTGTCGCCACATGCCCACCGAAATACCCGCCAAATAAGCCGCACCTAAAGCCGTAGATTCTATGACTTGAGGACGCTCCACCTCTACTCCCAATATATCTGCCTGAAACTGCATCAATATATCATTGGCAGAAGCCCCACCGTCTACTTGCAAACGTTTAAGGTCTATTTCAGCATCTTTTTGCATCGCTTCCAACACATCTTTGGTTTGGTAAGCAAGCGACTCCAGTGTAGCCTTTACTAAGTGATTTTTATCTGTGTCTCTGGTAAGCCCAAAAATAGCTCCACGGGCGTACATATCCCAATATGGGGCACCCAATCCAGCAAAAGCAGGCACTACATATACTCCATCGGCATCTCCTGCTTTGGCAGCAAAATAAGCTGAGTCAGGAGCAGCATCGATAAGTTTTAAACCATCACGCAGCCATTGTATAGCAGCTCCGGCAATAAAGATACTCCCTTCCAGGGCATAGGTTACCTCGCCATTGAGTCCCCAGGCTATAGTAGTGAGTAATCCTGATTGACTTTTCACTGGGTCTTTGCCTGTATTCATCAACATAAAGCAACCAGTACCATAAGTGTTTTTTGCCATACCTGGCACAAAACAGGTTTGCCCAAACAGAGCCGCTTGCTGATCTCCAGCTACTCCTGTAATCGGTGCATTTTCGCCCTCAAAGTATAAATCGCCATAATGGTCAGACGAGTTTTTGACCTCAGGCAACATAGAGGCAGGAATGTCTAAGGCTTCCAATAACTCTTTGTCCCACTCAAGGGTTTTGATATTGTACAGCATAGTACGCGACGCATTAGAATAGTCAGTGGCATGCACCATTCCGTTGGTCAATTTCCATATAAGCCAGGTATCTATGGTACCAAACAATAGTTCTCCCTCTTGGGCTTTTGATCGGGCATTGGGTATATTATCAAGAATCCATTTTACTTTGGTACCCGAAAAATAAGAGTCTATTACTAAGCCCGTATTTTCTTTGATATAATCAGTCAGTCCTTTACTCTTCAGCTCTTCGCAAATGTCGGCCGTACGTTTGTCTTGCCATACTATAGCATTGTGCACAGGTTCTCCTGTGGTTCTGTCCCAAACTACAGTTGTTTCACGCTGATTGGTAATGCCTATAGCTTGCACATCATTTAAAGTAATTTTGTTTTCGTGCATTAGCCTGCGAAAAACTTCCCATTGCGAATCCCATATTTCTATGGGGTCGTGTTCTACCCAACCAGCTTGTGGAAATATTTGGGTAAACTCTTTTTGCTCCATCCCTTTCAAATCTCCTTGGGCATCAAACAGTACAGCTCTGCTACTGGTGGTTCCCTGGTCGAGGGCTACTATGTATTTATTTTTCATTGTGTATTGGCTTGTCAGGTGTTTTTAAAATTGGCGGGCAATTTAGGTATTTTTTTGGTTTAGATTATCAACATTTTAAGCAGATGCCGTATTTTAAAGCAATCGTATTAGGCAAAACTGTAATATTTTGCTTATAAGCTTACTCTAAAGTATGAATATGCAGGTATACATCACTAAAATACAATAGATGGGTAAAGTTGGGTAAGTTACCTTTTGGGGCAAAGGGGCTGTTTTTATGCGCTTACAAAACACCTCATAGTATAAATAACTATCCAGCCTAAACTATTCAATGCAAAAAAATCCTACATTATTTTGTAATCAAACTATTGTCAGGTAAGCTTTAACTTAGGTAGGGCATACAAGTCATTCTCCAGGCAATAAATCGTTATTGCCTGAGCTGCACAACAACCAGCACAGTAAGGTTATAGCCTTAGCTCTCTGGCTACTTATACCCTCTCTCACAGTTTTGCCTCACATTAAACCACTGCTACTTAGAAGTTAAAGCACTAAAAACCAGTCATTTACTACTTAAACTTCCTTTGGGGGTAGCTCAACCCTAAATAATATTTCAGGGCAAATAAACACTGAATGAGGATAACGCATTTCTTCGCGCGACAATAACTTGAGGTTTTCGAACGGCTCAAAATATAAATATTCACCCACAGCATTGGTCAGTCGCATTTCTGGATGCCATACTCGATAAGTACCTATTTTGCCGTTGGTTCTATAATAAAACCCTTGAACAGGATGGGTCAAAAACAGCTTCATTTGGCTAATATTATCGAAACCTTCAGCCGTAGTAACTGCCTCTGCTGTATCTTTGAGTTCTATCCTTGTTTTGCCCCAGACAGAGTCTATGTTGATTTTATAGGTTTGGTAACCGTCTTTATGGTCATAATGAAAACTGGTAGAAAAATCCCCATAATACCAGGGCATTTTCCATAACCTACGCGGCAGGTTATACCAATGTGACCCCAGCACTGTACCAAAAAACCAAACCACATCCTCGCCAGTTTCTTTGTCGGTAATGTAGGCCCTGTAATTGATTTGCCCAAAATGATAGCGAGGTGAAGGATACACATGAGGGAAATGAAAATCACGATCTATGAATGGTACCGCACTTATAAAAGCGCAAAGTTCATCGTTTACTTCAAATGTGGGAATGTCAAAGCGTGCAGGAATCAATGGACGCAACCGAGCCAAAGGTAAGGCGTAATTTACCAATGCAAAATGATCTAATGTGGTTTCGGCCGACCAACGCCCCTCTTTAATGTTGGTGCTTACCCTTTGATTGAGTTTATCCTGGTAGCTCATTTTTAGCTTGTTTGTCTAATACTTTAAATATCTCTTATTCTACCATTACGCACTGCACTGGCAGAGAGTTTGGCGGTGGCCTTCACCAAAAATATGAGCGGGGCAAACCTGGGATCTTTGGTAAAGCCTTCCTTATAACGATAGTAAATCTGTTGACAAATAGTACCTAACTTGAAGGTGGCAAAAGCAAAATAAAAAACCATGTTTTCGGTTTTTATACCACTGGCTGCCTCATAACGTCGTACAGTTTCATCACGACTCATTACCCCCTCAAAAGCACGAATACCAAACATTCTAAGGGGTTCAGGATCGGTAGATTCGGTGGTATAGGCAAGGGTAGTGGCAAGGTCGCTGAGTGGGTCGCCAACGGTAGACATTTCCCAGTCGAGCACAGCTTTTATTTGGGTAGGGTCTTCAGGGTTGAGTACTATGTTGTCGTACTTATAGTCATTGTGAATAAAAGAAGTATACTTGGTTTCGGGTATATTGTCCGGAAACCATTGTATTACTTCGTCCATATCACGAATATCATCTGTCTGTGACTTCTTATAACGCTCAATCCATCCTTCTACCTGACGGCGCATATACCCCTCTGGTTTGCCCAATTCTATAAGCCCAGTTTCATTTACGTCAATTTTATGGAGTCTTGCCAAATTATGTATAAAATTTTCGGACAAAATACGGGCTTCCTGCCGTGACATATCTACCTTTTGATTGGCTCTTAGGATGGAGCCTTTGACACGTTCCATAATATAAAAAGGGGCTCCAATAATAGAACTGTCCTCGGTATATACCAAGGGTTTGGGGGTTTTGGGGTATACAGGGTTTAACCTTGACAATACTTTATACTCTCTGCCCATATCGTGCCCTTTGCTTATTTTTTCAGCTCCAAAGGGCGGACGACGTAATACAAGTTCTTTGTCTCCTAGTTTTAATAGATAGGTAAGGTTTGAATAACCACTCGGAAACTGGGCAATTTCCAGAGAGGCATCTCCCATATTTAATTCTTCATTTAGAAAAGCCTGAAGTTTTTCTGTATTTAATTCTTCTCCTTTACGTATTGCGCGTGCTTCATCAATTTGGGGTTGCTCCATCTGCCAAGTAAGTTTATTTAAAATAAGTAAGGTAATGTTAACTGTTAAATTAAGTATATTTTTTTAAAAACTATAGTTTTTAGTAGTTCGCTTTTAGCTATGGGTAACCAATGAATTACTTGCCTTGACTTTGAGGGTACTGAAAAATAATAAATAACTATCAGCCACCTTTTACCATGTAGAAACTGACCACCTAGAAAAAAAATAACCAATAGTCAAAAAAACCTTACCCAAATTTTGTTTTGAAAAACTGTTTTTTTTATTTGCTATCACTTTAAAAAAAAATATTGGCAGAAGATTAATTAACTAAACTAACAACATAACAAAATGAATATCTTAAAACTCAAAGCTTGGGTGATATGCCTGGCTTTTATCACTGTTTTGGCAAGTTGTCAAAAACAATCAGAGGTGGCACCTGAAAAAAACATTCCCGCTACCAGTAAATCAATCAACAAAGATAAGATAGCCCTTGATGTAGTAGACTTGCTCAATCAAAAGTCTAGTCGCAATAGCATTATTAACTCACTTAAGGCCCAACAACCTAGTGTAGCCCTTGCTACAATACTAGACCAGGTAAAATCTGAGGGGATAAACAACACGGCTACGCAGCAACTGCGCCAAGTGGTAACCAGTGCAGAAGCTACTTACAAAAATGTAGAGGCTCCTGATAATGTAGAAGTGCCTGAGTTATGGTTGCACCAACCTACTGCTGGAGTAGATTTTTCTAAACTATTGATAGCCTATGCACCTACCCAAAAAGATGAAGCCGAATGGACCAAGGTAAAGGCTTATAACCTTCAGAAAGAAGTGGTGTACCTTGACCCTTTCAAGGCACCTGAAGTACCAGTAATAGTAGTAGAAACCGATGGTTTTGAAGCTTTGAAGGTAGAGGTTGCTTACATGAATAAACAATTAAAGAAGAAGGGGTTACAAAATTTTGCTCAACGCACAGCAGCCAAAAAAAGAACAACAGCTTCGGGCTTGGAAACTACCAAGTTAGACCGCATTCGCTTGAACGATGACAAAGAACCTTGGATTAGTGGATCGGCAGAGGTATACGCGATCACTTCTGGTATTCGCGGCAACCAGAAAGAAGCTCAAATCAATGTAATTCCAATGTATTACCTAGATACAGATGGCAAAACTTATTACCCAAACCAAGTGTTGCTTTTCTGGGATGACTACGACTATCAAGCAGCGAACATACAGTTGTTTGAAAAAGATGACAACCATAATTACAAAGATATGGTAGCAGTGATTGTAGATGGTGTGTTTAAAATTACTGGCTTGCTTACTGAAGTACCCATAGTAAGTGCCTTAGGGCAAATTGCCAATGCCATTATTCAAGCAATGCCCGATGCTTGGTTTACCAATGATGATGACTACGTTGATTCGTTTTATACAATAGAAAAGAATAGAACTTATCGCAATTATAATGGTGCTGGTGGCAATGCAAATGTAGATTTGACGCCATTTTTTATCCCGGCCAATTAATTACTAATGCTTGACAGCATTACAACATCTAAATTACCCTTATAAATATTACACTCATTTTTAGTTATTAATCTTCAAGTATTCTACACAATATATTTTAAAGTTACCCTCTGTTAAGTTATTCAAACAGGGGGTATTTTTTTGATGATAATAAGAACTTGTTTAAAGTTCATCGAAAATCATGCTAAATGCGAAAGTTTAAACAAACCCTAAATACCTGTTCCTATTTTGGGCTAGAATGGTATACACAATAGTCCATAGCTGATTCGAGTAAATGTTCACCTTGTTAAATGCTGTAAACCAGTGTTTTAAGATTGTATACTCACTTTATTTTTAAAAGTGTTTCGGTTTTATGCCTAAACACCCAATTAAATAGTTTTTAAATTCATCAATGACTGATAACCAGCAAACAACTTTGACTAAAATCACTGCGGAGTATTGTATACAGGAACGGAACTTTATTTTTACAGTACAATAAACCCCATTTATATCTTGACCCCAATCACCAATATATCGTCTAATTGATCGTTGTTTTGCTGCCAATGCCTAAGGGTAGACTCAAGGTTTTTTTTCTGTTCAGTTACAGGGGTTTGGTGTATACTATAAAGCAATTCCCGGAAACGGGGTGCCATAAATTTGCGGTTATGCTCGCCACCAAACTGATCTTGGTAACCATCTGAGTATAGATATAAAGTGGTAGGAATACTTATATCCAGTACTTGTTTTTGAAACTGTCGGTTTCTTTCTCTTTGCTCTCCACCTATGGGCATTTTATCACCCACCAATCGTTTTAATTCTCCATTTTGCACGTACACCAATGAACTCATTGCTCCGGCAAACTGTAAGGTTTGGGTTGCCTTGTCTATTACACATAAAGAGATATCCATTCCATCACGATTGGAGTTGCTATCTTGCCTAAGCGATGTATACACTCCTGTGTGTAATTTATCAAGAATGAGGTTCGCATCTATAATGCCTTCTTGTTCAATAATACTATTTAAAATGTCATTCCCAATCAAGCTCATAAAAGCACCTGGCACCCCATGACCAGTACAATCTATAGCTGCCAATACACATTTAGACTTATCGGCGTTGGCAGCAAAATAATAAAAATCACCGCTCACTATATCCCTGGGTTTAAACAAGACAAATATATTGGGCAAAAACGCTTGCATTGTCTCTATACCAGGTAACATGGCGTCTTGAATTTGTTTGGCATAATTTATACTTGCCGTAATATCATTTTTTTGCGACTCTAGCTGTTTGAACACCTTGGCATTTTGAATGGCAATAATGGCATAGTTTGCCAGGTTTCTGAAAATGCTCACATGTTGACTGCCATAAGCATTTTTTGCTGAATGTTGTACATTGATAATACCAATGGCCTGGTCACCTGCTATCAATGGCAAACATATCATAGAGTTTAATAGTTCTTGGGGTTCGTACGCATCGAGCGAGTCCAGGTATTGGGTATATTCATTTGGCAAGTCTGACAGTACTATTTCTTGCTTAAGGGTAAAACACTTGAGGGTCAAACGATCACTCTGGCTCACAGGCAGTGAAAAAACAGGCATACGTTTGCCTTTACTAAAGTATACCTCATATACCAGGCTTTTTCTTACAGGGTCGTATATACCAATCCCAAACTCTTCGGTGGGCATAAGCGATAGTACTTGTTGGTATACCGTTTTGATGATGTCTTCGATAGATAAATTGGCAATTACCAACTTACCCAGGTCAGATATTAACTCAAGTTTTTGATAAGATTCTTTAATACTGGCAGCCTGAGCAGCTATTTCAGCATTTTTTCGTGCTAACTCTTGCCTGGCGATTTTTTTTATTTTTTCACGGTTGTACAAAAACCAACCTAAAACACTAAATAACACAATCAATGCAGCCAAAGCCAGGAGCGCAATACGCGTTTGCAGTTTTTCACTTTTTAACTGCTCTTTTGTTTTCTGAATTAATAATTCCTGAAATTTTTGTTCCATCGACACCATTTGATTTTCACGGTGGGTGTCATCACGGTTTTTTTGGGCATCAATGATTAAGTCTGTAGCAAAATTACCAAAGTGTTTATTGATGATATTTTTAATCAATTGTTTGCTGGCGGGTTGCGCAAAAAAGGTATCGAGAGGCTGTTTCCAATCTGATTTCAGGGGCAACGCCAAAGCAAGCCCTTCTCTCACTACATTAAAAAGGCGTTGTCTTTGTACGAGCTTTCCTTGCTGCAGCATCATAATGTAATTGGGTAGCTGAGTATAAGCCAAAAAATTGTCCTTGTTTACACAAGAATCTCGCATAATTTCTCCGCTAGGAATGTAGCTATAGCTAAGGTTGGTAAAAGCCCTGGTTTTGATCAAGTCTTTCAGGTTCTGCTCGAAAGTAGTATTACGAATGGTAATGATTTTGAGTTGAGGTAGGTATTTATTGAATGAGGTGATGTCTTCAAATACAGGCACATTATGACTAGAGATGAGTATTTCTATATCAGGCATGTAAGCTTTTGAAAATTGAAGCTCACGCTTTCGTTGATCGGTAATAGAAAAACCAGCGCAGGCAATCACTCCTGCTTTCATTTGTTTAATGGCCTTATAGCAATCTTTGAATTGCTTGAACTTTTTCCAACGTAGTTGTAAGTCGATTTGATAACGAGATTTGATAAACCTTACAAAAGCCCTGATAATATCAGGTTCAAGTCCGGTCGGCTGTCCTTGTAGCTCAGCCTTTATAAAAGGTTCATTATTGGTATATATTACCCATAAGGTGCCTTTTTTGTCTGCTTTAACCTTCTTCCAGTGGTCAGTTGTAGGAGTTTGTGCTTTTACCCAGTGTCCACTGAGCATAATAACCAAAATAAAGAGTAGTATTTGCAACCATTTAGTCATGTAGTAGCCCTCTGCTTTACTTACAGCATGTCTTATAAGTGAAAACAAAAAAATATGGCGATAGTGAGTGAAATCAAAACATCTGGAGTAGAGAATACACAACAGTTGGTTGAATTTTATTATTCTACTCTACTATTTTTCGCCCTTTTGATCGGTTGGTGAGGACGGGATTTTTAAACAAACTGGGTAGAGTATAATTTTATATAACAATTAAGTAATTTTTGGGCTTAATATCAAACACTTAATGGTTAAAAACTTACATCTACTTTGTAAGGCAACACAAAGTAGTAAAGTCTATGAACAAAAAGCTGGGCTTGTCCCATTAGTCGTCAGTTGCTTGTTGCTTTGTTGCCAGATTTCTTTATTTTCAACAAATAGATGTGTTTTAATAGTTAGGCTCGCCACTTCCCATAATAAGTTATATTTATCAAATGCTTACCCCTATTACCAATATATCATCTACCTGCTTTACTTCACTGTGTTCCGGCAAATAACTCATCCAGTTTTTCAGGGTATTTTCCAGTATTTTTTGTTGCTCCTGCATAGGCTTTTGATGAATCTTAATTAACAATTCTCTTAACTGTTGCTTCATAAATTTTTTACCTTTTTGGCCACCAAACTGGTCTTGATAGCCATCCGAGAATATATACAACACGTCTTTTGGTTGTAAATCAATGGCATGCAAATCAAATTGTTTCATTTTTTGGTATTGCGAGCTCCCTCCTATAGGAAACCTGGAACCTTTGTACTCTATCAGTTCACCATTGCGTATGAGCCATAGTGGGTTTTTGGCTCCGGCAAAATCAAGAGTCAAGCTTTGAGGATCAACACTAAGGATTGCCATATCCATACCGTCGTTTACCTGATCGCCTTCATTTTTTTGCAATCGCTCTATTACTCTTTGTTCCAGCTGCTGTAGTATACGGTCGGGCTGGGTCATTTTTTCTTTGCATACAATGTCATCCAGAAAATCGCTCCCCATCAAAGTCATGAACGCCCCTGGTACTCCGTGCCCGGTACAATCAGCTGCCACCAGTACTATTTTTTGTTGTGCCTGTTCAGTCGTTACTTTAGTGCTCCAGTAAAAATCACCACTCACTATATCTTTTGGCTTTAGCAATACAAAAGCATCGCTAAAATACTGGGCAATATCTTTGGCTCTACCCAGAATAGCTTGTTGAATTTGTTTGGCATAGTTAATACTTGCCGTGATATTTTCGTTTTTAACTTCTATCTCTCTTTTTTGAATTTTCACCTGATTGAATACATTTGAGTTTTGAGTAGCAATTGCCACATAAGCGCTTAGGCTGCGTACCATACTTACATGATAATCAGCATACGCATCAAGCTTTCGTGCTTGCAGTGTCATTACCCCCAATGCTTGTTCTCCCTCTAGAATAGGTACACACAACATAGAACTCAACAAGCTACCTTCAATGTATGCATCTTTGGCACTGGTATAATTCACAAAATCTTTTTTTACATCACCCGATACCAATTCTTTTTTATTTAAAAAACAGTGCACTGACAAACGCTTTGTTTGTGTGAGTGGCAATGTTACCTGGGGCAAACGATCATTGCCTACATAAATCAGGTCAAAAACCAAAGCTCTTTGCTCTGCATCATACAAACCAATCCCAAACTCATCTACCTCCATTACTGCAGTTATTTGCTCATAAAAAGTTTCAGCAATTTTTTGTACCGAAAGATTGGCAGTTACTTTTTGCCCTATTTCGCTCAATAACTTTACATTTTGAAACGACCGTTCTAATTGATCACGCTGCACTTGTATTTCTTCATTTTGCAAATGAATTTGCTCATTCTGTACTAGTATCTCTTTTTTTTGCTGCTTTAGTTCTGCGTTTTTCTCAAGTATTTCTTCATTTTGGGTTCTCACCTCTAGAGTCTTTTCATCTACCAAACGTTGTAGCTCTTTTTGCCGAGCTTTAATGGTACTCAAGCGCCACCTAAACCCCAGCACAATCAATAGCCCTGCTATCAATGCTACCAATGCTCTAAACCACCAGGTTTGCCAGTAAGGGGTCATTACCTCAAACTCATACACATAGTCTTGCCCTGTCCACTGCCCCCAACTGTTACGGGCTTTTAATCTAAATGTATATTTGCCCGGGGGCAAGTTGGTATAAGTTGCTTTTTGTGATGTGGATACTGGTGACCACTCTTTGTCTAAACCGTCTAGGCGCCATTTATAAGCTACTTTTTCAGGAATAAAATAACTAATCCCTTCAAAATAAAGAGTAATATGGTTTAAGTGGTAAGGGAGCTTCAATTGACGAGGCACTGGAAAAAATGCGTTTATTGACTGGGCATATTGCTTGTATTCATCGCTTTGCCAGTCTACTTTTTTCAAAAACAACCTCACTTCCTTAATATTTAGTTTGGCTTTTTGATGATACAACCTTCGGGCATTAGGAGTATATTTCACTACCCCACCCAAGGTGCCAAACCATAGGTTTCCTTGGGCATCTTTATACACTGCTTTGCCGTTATTTTCTATGCCCATAAAACCGTCTTCTTGCCTGAAGTGCTTGATAGAAACAATTTTGGCTTGTTTGTCCAAAATAATCTTATCTACTCCTCCTTGTACTCCCAGCCAAATATGCCCCTCATCATCTTTTATAATAGAATAGATGGTATTATCACTAATTCCTTGTTTAGTAGTCACATAACTAAACTTGCCACCCGAATGCCTGATCACTCCTTCGCCATAAGTAGCAATCCATACACCTCCATTATTATCAGTCGTCATTTGCATCACTAACTCTGTCTTGAGAGTATCTGACTTATGCCAAGTAGTCACTTTTTTGCCATCATAGCGAGATAAACCACCTGTGGCATTGCGAAGGGAACCAAACCACATGTGACCATTGCCATCTTTAGTAATGGACGTAATGATATTATTAATCAAACCATGCTTTTTAGCACTTAAAGTATCTACTCCGTCAGGCGAGTATTTGATTACCCCTAAGCCAAATACACCAAACCAGTAAGTGTCACCATCTCTAAAAGAAACCCCTACCCCCCGATTTGCAGGAATACCATAACTCGTATTGGCAGGCACAAACTTTTCTCCATTGTACTTTAAAATCCCTTTTCGGGTGGTTGTTACCAAAAATTGTTGATCATCTATCCTTGTAAAATCATGTACTCTTCCTACCTCGTTTTCGGCAGTACTAAAGAAGCTGACTGCACTTACACCATCAAAGCGGGTAATGCCTCTGCTATTTGTTCCAATCCAATAATTACCTACACCATCCTGATAAATTGCACGAGTAAAATTAGAGGCTATTTTGGTGTGTTCCTGATCAAACAATGTAAAGGTGTCTCCACTGTACCTTATCAATCCTGCTCCTATAGTGCCTATCCAAATATTTCCTTCGCTGTCTTCCAGCAAACTGGCAGTAGTGTTAGCAGGCAAGCCGTTTTGCGTAGAAAAATGCTGAAATACCTTACCGTCATATTTCAACACCCCATTGCGGTTAGTAGTCAGCCATAAGTTCCCCTGGCGATCTTTTAGACCAATAGCGTTCACCCTAAATGGAGGTATTTGTGGAGGCAAGGTTATTTCTTTAACTTGTCCTTTGTTATACCTAAACAAACGCCGGGTAGCAGGTTGCCCGTTGGTGGGTGGCTTGGCTGCCCACAACCATAAATTACCTGCATTGTCTACTAAAAAAGGATTAAGCCTTGCTCCTTTAAACTTTGGATGCAATGCTATGGGGGACTCCCGAAGTACTTTGCCATTGTATTCAAGCAATGCTTTGCCAGTGGCAATAAGAAAATTACCGTTATTAAGTAAGATGAAATTTAAGAAAGGAACATTTTTTAATTGTTTAGGATATTGGTCGGTAAAATCAACTACTTGGTCTCCATCAAAATACTGAATCTTTTGGTTGAGTATAGACATGCTCCACACTCTGCCAGGTTTTCGGGGGTCTTCGCAGAACTTAAAAGAAATCTCACTAGAGGCCGTAAGCGGCAAAGGAAAGCTTTTGGTCAATTTCCCATCAAAACGGCTAATACCAGTCGTAGTGCCTATCCAAAGCCGATCTTTACTATCAAAAAAAAGTTGATTTACTTGGTCATGAACAAACCCATGGGTTCGCTTGTTGAATACTTCAAACTTATGTCCATTAAAGCGAGCAACTCCTCCCCCATTTGTTCCCAACCAAATTCCACCTTTGGGTCCATTTACCAAAGTATATACCTCTGACTGGGGAATACCTGCTTTTAGTGAATAGTTTCGAAAGAAATATTGCTGTGCAGAGACCTGAAAAAAAACACAAAACAAATACAGTGTAATCCAAAACCTCATAGGTTGTTTTTATAAAAAATCAATGATAAGATTATAGCTATATTCATTCTATAACTTATCCTACTGGCACATAGTTGCAGCAATGTGCTATAATGAAGGATAGTTTGCGTTTTATAACTTACTTAAAAGCCCCGAGAGGGGGTAAGCTTCAAGCAACAAGTCGCAAGTCCTTAGATACCGATGAATATCGGTGCTAGACCCTATCGGGGCTTTTAACTCTGAAAAACAAACGCTCATATCATCTCTTGTCTCAAAAATTATGCGCCAATAAACAAAAAAGCCCTGAGTAAAAACTCAGGGCTTTTTTGTTTATTAATATCAAATATAAGGCTTTGTTTAGATTGAAAAACCTAAAAAACTCAAAAACCCAAATGACATTAAACCTACCAAGATAAATGTGATTCCTAAACCTCTTAAAGGAGGAGGCACATTTGAATATTTAATTTTTTCACGGATGGCAGCCAAGGCAACTACTGCCAATAACCAACCTATACCTGAACCAAGACCGAAAACAGTGGCTTGTCCTAAGGTATAAGGCTTACCTAACATAAAAAGGGCACCTCCTAGAATTGAGCAGTTTACGGCAATCAAAGGTAAAAATATACCCAAAGCTCCATATAATGCTGGGGAGAATTTCTCTACAATCATCTCAGTCAATTGTACAAATGAGGCAATTACTGCAATAAACACAATCAACATAAGAAAACTTAGATCTATACCGGGTCCAAAGATAGATGCCAATGCATCCTTCTTTAGCACATAGTTGTAAATCAAATAGTTGATGGGGATAGTCATTGTCAGTACGAAAATCACCGCCATTCCAAGTCCTATGGCTGTTTTCACGTTTTTTGATACAGCCAAATATGAACACATACCCAAGAAATAGGCAAAGATCATATTTTCGACAAATATAGAGCGAATTGCAATGCTAATTAGTTCCATAATATATTCTTAAATCCTTAGTTCTACTTAAAAATCAGGCATCTTCACGATAGCCATTAAACGAACGTTGTGCCCAAATAAGCACACCAACTACAATACAAGCACCAGAAGAGTAAAGCATCAAACCATTGGTGGCAAGACTCTCTGGAAATACTTTTAAGCCGAATAGTGTGCCAGACCCCAACAACTCACGGAAAAAAGCTACCAATAAAAGAATAATAGCGTACCCCATTGCGTTGCCTAACGCGTCTAAAAATGAAGGCCAAGGCTTATTAGCCATTGCAAAAGCTTCCAGGCGTCCCATTACAATACAGTTAGTAATAATCAAGCCTACAAAAGCTCCCAAATCTTTAGCTGTATCGTATACAAAAGCTAAAAGTAGTTCGTTTACCAAAATTACAAATGTAGCAATAATGGCCAACTGTACTACAATACGGATGCGTGAAGGAATGGTGTTTCTCAGCAAAGAAGTAAGTACACTTGAACCAACCATTACAAAGATAACAGCAATACTCATTACCAGTGAAGGCTTCAATTGTGCGGTTACAGCAAGCGCTGAACAAATACCCAATACCTGTACCGTAATCGGATTATCTCCATCTAACGGGTCAGTAAGAATTCGTCGGTTTTTCTTAGAAAATAATGCCTCTTTCTTTTTAGGCTTTACTTCTTCAATTGTAGTTTCTGCCATAATGATTTATATTTTTAAAAGGCTTGATACCTCAGGGTTTCTATAAAATTTTATTAAATATTATGAGGCTTACTTCTTATTCTTTTTTTGAATAAAGCCATCATACAGTTTCAAATACTCTTTGAACATCGCATTTACTCCGTTTCCGGTAATAGTAGCACCAGACATTCCGTCTACTTTGTGCTCTTGCCCTTTGTAATGCTGAATACTCTTCCCCTGATGCTCGCCTCGCTGCATTACTACACGTTGTAACTGCCCTTTGTCGTCATAGATTTTTTTACCAGTATATCGGTCGTGAATTTCTTGGTCAGAAATTCTGGCACCCAAACCGGGAGTTTCACCTTTTTGAGCCAACACTACACCTTTGATCGTATTTAGATCTTTAGCATCCAGTGCAATGTAGCCCCAGATAACGTCCCACAAACCAAAACCATATAAGGGAAATACATAATATAACACCTCTCCTTTTCCGTCTTCACCGTATATTTCATATACAGGCAAGTTTCTTCTTCTGGGGGTTTCACGCTTTGCCGAATACTCTTCTCCTACCTTTACTTTAGAGGCCTTCATTCCTTTTATTACCTCTCCTTGAGCATTTACAACATAGTTTTTTACCCGTTTGTTGTAAACTTCTACTATTTTCTCTTTAGACTTAGGTAACTCCATAAACGTGTTTACAATGCTCTTCTGGAGTTCCAGTTTTTTATTAGCATCCTTGTAACTCTCCAGCCCCTTTGACGCCATTGCAAGCAACGAACCTGAAATGATGGTAATCAACAGGGTATATGTAATAAGATAAGCTTTAGAATCCTTTTTCATTGTTCCTTATTATGCTTTTTTTAACTCTAATCTTTTCAAACGACGCTTTTTGTTAGCAGCTACTACGTAGTAGTCAATCAATGGAGCAAAAACGTTCATCAACAATACAACCAACATAATGCCTTCAGGATATGCAGGGTTAAATACACGGATCAAGACGGTAAGCGCACCTATCAAAAAACCATAATACCATTTGCCTATTTCAGTTTGAGCGGCAGTTACAGGATCAGTTGCCATAAACACTATACCAAAAGCAAGTCCTCCCATTACCAAGTGATAATGCGCAGGCATTGCCATAAATGCGTTACCTCCAATGGCGTTAAATAAAAGTCCCATGAGATAAGCTCCTCCAAAGGCACTGACAATAATTTTCCAGCTTCCTACACCTGTCAATATGAGAATGATTCCACCAATTAGACACATTAAAAAAGAAGTTTCGCCAATAGACCCTGGGATAGTACCTATTACAAAACTTTTGAGCGAATAGATGCCTCCTTTCTTAGACTCAAAGGCATTGGTGACGTGAGAAGGTATTTGTTCTTTAAGCTTTTTGACTTCTGGTAAATTATCCGCTTCCTTGTACATTTTTTGGTTAAATGCCACAGGGTCCTTTATTTCACCCTTTGTTTCAGCTTCTTTTACCTTTTTATCTACATAAGCTTCGCGGGCATTCTGTATCTCAGCCGCCAAATTACTGGACTGCTCTGCAGCCAGCCCAAGTGCAGTGGCACGAGTGTATCCATCTAATTTTTGTTCAATGACAGTAGGCTCTCCTGCAGTCCATACTTTGATATCGCCAGCCATATAAGTAGGATAAGCAAAATACAAGAAAGCACGCGCAGTCATAGCTACATTCAGAATATTCATACCTGTACCTCCAAAAACCTCTTTGGCAATAATTACCGCAAAGGCAGAGGCTAAAGCTACTTGCCATAAAGGAATAGTTACAGGTAAAATGAGGGGAATCAACATTCCGGAAACAAGGTAACCTTCGTTGATAGCGTGTCCGCGCATTTGGGCAAAGGCAAATTCAATTCCTAAGCCTACACCATACGACACAATCACTATTGGTAATACTACTTTGGCTCCATAAATGATTTTGGCCATCAGGTCGGCTGTTTCGCCAATTGCCAAATAGTGTTGGTGCCCGGTGTTCCAGATACCGAACAATAAGCAAGGCACCATAGCTACCACTACTGTGATCATCAGACGCTTCATATCTATGGCGTCGCGTACCTGAGCACCTTTGTCAGGAGTAGTATGTTTGGGGACAAACAAAAAGGTTTCGAAACCATCAAAAACAGAGTGAAGAAAATGTAGTTTCCCCCCTTTTTCGAAGTTTGGTTTCTGTTTATCTAAGATATTACGTAAGAATTTCATATCATTAATAAAAGTTCAATAGATAGCAATCCGCTAATGCTGCTTCTTATCAGTTGTTGTATTTCTCTTGATTGTTTCAATATGCTTGGTACAAGCAAAAATTAGGCATCCATGAGCGCGTTGATCCCTTCACGTACAATTGCCTGCACATCTATTTTAGATACATCCACAAATTCGCACAAAGCAAAGTCTTCTTCTATGACCTCATAAATACCCAATGCTTCCATTTCTTCAAAGTCATTTGCCATAATGGCTTTCAGCAGATACACCGGAAAAATATCCATAGGCACTACTTTTTCAAAGACTCCAGTTTGTACAAAGGCTCTTTCTTCGCCTTTCATATTGGTATCGAGAACATATTCTTTTTTAGGCGTCAGAAAAGACAACAAACCTATTGGACGATGTATGCTCAACTTGTTTTTGCCTGGTGTGATCCAACCCAAAAACTCATATTGATCGCCTTCAGGTATTACTGTAATGAGGTTGTTGTAATAACCAACGGAACTATCCATTTCTATTTTTTCACCAGTAAGTACATTGCCAGACACTATTCTCACATTGTCTTGTTTGAGGTTGTTTTTCAAAAACCCAATCACTGTAGCACCTACACAGGTATCATAGTAGCAAGGGTTTTTAAGTTCCGAACCAGCCACTGCAATGGTTTTAGAAGCATCATAACGTCCTTCTAAGAAAAGCTTGCCAATTTGCTGTAAGCCATAAGGAGTGGTGGTCCACACAATGTCACCTTTAATGATGGGGTCAATGTGGTGAATCTGTATACCTACGTTACCCGCAGGGTGTTTTCCTTGTACTTCATGCTTTTGTACCCCAGTAAGGTTTTTAAGTACCGAGGCTACTCCTGCTTCAGTGCTTAGGTGTACTTTACCAGAGGTAAGCTTGCTGAGTATATCTATTCCTGCCTGAAGGTACTTTCCCTGATCTTTGAATACAAAATCGTAATCAGGAGCAAGGGGACTACTGTCAAACCCAGAAATAAAGATAGACTTGGGTGTGTTTTGGGGGTTTGCCACTATACCATAGGGGCGTTCAATAATATTTGGCCACACACCGCTTGCAGAAAGGTTTGCAATGATTTGTTCTTTGCTCAAGCCAGACAGCTGACTGCTATCGTATTTATCGAACTCAACGTATTGAGTTTCACGATCAGCTTCTATTTTGATCCCCATTGGTTTGCGTTTGGCACCTCGAATTACTTCGGATACTCTTCCACTTACCGGAGCAGTATACTTTATCTGCTCATGGAGTTTGTCAAAGAAAATAGGGGTTCCAGCTTTTACCTCATCCCCTTCTTTCACCATCACTTTTGGTCGCTTGATGCCCATAAAATCAGTGGGCTTAAAAATGTATGACTCAGGATGGATGGTATCTCCCTTTTCGGCTTTCGCTTTTCCAGCCAAATTTATATCAAAACCACGTTTTAATTTGATAGACATCTTCTATACCGTAACTTTCTTGTGTTTTATAAACTGCGCAAAAATAGTAACTTTTTCAAGAAAAAAAATGCCTTCTTTTAGTTTATAAAAGAGGGATTGTTCTTTTTATTCTCAAAATGCAACATACTGAATGTAAAATGCACTTCGTTAACTCATGTTTTGTGCTTTTTGTTAAAAATTAATGGCAAAAGTATATGTTTGGTATGTGGGAAACAATTAATTAAGGGCTTTAGATTCCATTTATTGGAAAGTCTTTTTTGAAGTGAAAAGTTAAAAATCAGCCACTATTCACAAAAAAAGGCTGTATTTATCCCTTAAACCTTTCGTTATGATGGTATGCTAAAAACTCTTGATGAGGCAAATATTTTTTTGGTAAAATGATGGGTTGATTGTGATAAGGGAGAAAGAATGAGGTAAGTTTTTTGTCTTTTGACTGCCTGATTTCTGTAGCTACTTGTACATAGTAGTCTGTATTTATAGTAATCAGCCCAGTTTCAAAGGCTTTGTCATGCAGTGAGTTGAGAAGAATGCCATTATGAGGGTTTAGCCTGTTTTGTTTATCTAATGCCCAAGGTTTAATATGCCCTGCAACTAATAATTGGGGTTGTTGCATACCAGTGATACAACAAGTATTGTCGTAAGAAGCCAAAATGCTTTTTCTGAAGAAGTGTTGATTTACCCGTTGCTTACGTATTACTTCTGTGTCTTTACCTACTGCCTTAGGGTCTATCAATCGTTCATCTGGTTGAACAAACTCAGTCATCAAATGACTTTGACTAATTTGCTCTCCTTGCAAAACTAAGCTTTCCCATTTTTGATAAAACTCTGCCCATATAGTTCTATCTAGTTTGCTTACATTTGAAGCCCCCTTCACCCCTCGTTTTTGCAAATCAGAATCTAAACTAGCAAAATTAACCAGTTTGAAAGCTATAGAACCTGGTGTCCTGTTCAACCCCTTGGCAAGTTGCATCACTTCTGTATTCTTTGCGTGCATTTTACCGAAAGGAAGCTTGTAATAAAGACATAGAGTCAATATCAACTCTTCACGTGTCCATAGTTTTTGTCCTTTTTTCATTCTTGACTAGTCATCATCATCAATTAACACAAATTCAAAGAAACAAGATAAACATCTGTGTAACTGACAGTAAGGTCTGGTTTGTGTATACTCTGCAACTATTTCCGTTCTGGCACCACACTTCGAACAGCAAGGAGTTTCGTCGCCCATAATGAATACATTATCAAACTCAGAAACTCCACTCATTCTTCATATATTTATAAAGTATTTTCTAACATCTCACCAATGACTCTACCAACCCTACTATTTCTTCGCTTTGTTGCTCTATAGTCATGTGGGTAGTATCAATGGTGTGGGCATCAATGGCTTTAGTCAGGGGGTTTTCTTTACGGGTGCTATCTTGGTGATCGCGTTGGCTCAGGTTATCTATAATTTCTTGCAGGGCTACCTCTTGTCCCTTAGCGGCTAATTCTTTCTGACGACGCTCAGCCCTTACTGCTACATCAGCTTCCATAAAAATCTTTAGTTCAGCATTTGGAAAAACATTGGTGCCAATGTCTCTGCCATCCATTACAATGCCCTTGCCTTTGCCCATTTGACGTTGTTGTGCTACCATTGCTTTGCGCACTGCAGGAATCGCACTTACCGGACTCACCTTTGCCGATACATACATTTTACGTATCTCGTCTTCTACTACTTTTCCATTCAGTAGAGTAACATTTTGCCCAGAAGAAGTATTGTACTCAAACCGGATTTCGATATTTGCCAAGGCTTTATCTATTTGTGCTTCATCGTCAAGCACAATATTATTTTGACAAAAGTACAAAGTCACAGCTCTGTACATAGCACCTGTATCTATATATATATAGTTGAGCTTTTTGGCCACAACTTTTGCGGTGGTGCTTTTGCCACAACCTGAAAAACCGTCAATGGCAATGATGATTTTGTGTTCGTTATCCATTAGATTCATATTAACCTGACTGGAAAAATATTTTAAAGGGTGATAAAATTGTCGACTTACAAATATACCGTTTACAGCTTGGTATTGCTAAGTTTAATATGCATTTTTATGGTGTATGTACAGAAAATGCATAAATAACTATTAATCAAAAAACTCCTTTTCTATCAATCTATTATAAGAGCCTGGATAAAAGTTTATTCTGCCAGATAGCAAGACAAATTGCATGTGGGCAACATGTTATCATTTAGCTATGCCTAAAGCCTCATCAACTGCTATTTTCCCCTTTTAGGAATGGACAAAGCTTTAAGTAGTCTCTTATTTTCTAAACTTATCAACAACTATGACCACTATCAATGGAAACTTTAGGGTAAACGGTGTACCATTTGCCGACTGGTTTAACCAAACATTTCGCCTTACTAACCCACAAATCTACTCTCACTTTGTAAATGCCTCCAATTTTACCAAACTGATGGGCTATATTCCTGATTTTACAGGTAAGCAAGCCATTACCTTAGGAGAGTTTTGCGGGCATTTTGCCATTATGTACAACGAAACCGGAGGCACTTTCACAGTTATTCGCGAAATGGGAGGCCCTAAGTATATGTTTGAGCCAACCTCTTGGGGTAAAGTTACCTATAATAAAGCACCTAATAAATTGGCTGGAGATCAACTTAAGGAATGGGGACTCATTAGCAGTGAATTGGATGTAGCCAAATGGAATGGCCATGTATACCCTGGCGACTTGCCTAATAATGCCCAAAACCGTTGCGATTTCTATCGCTATCGCGGGTATGGCTTCAACCAACTTACCTGGCGCAACAATTACGAAAAATACATGCAACCCGCCTTGCCCAAGCCATTAGATGATTATGAGGCAGAAGAGTTTGAAACAGCCATCAACAGTTTAGATGTTGCCTGTAAAACTTTTCATAATTTTATCTCACAGGGGGCTACTGCACAACAGGCAATTGCTAATTTGACAAAGGGTAGTTTTCAAGCTTATGGCATGCTAGTAAGTGGGGGTTGGGTAGCTTATGTAAATAACAAGTATACGCCACGTGCACTTAATTTATACAACGTACTAAAAACAGCTGCCATTACACCTGACAATGACAACCAGGCTCCACCTGATACAGACATACCATCCAAATACGCTATTAATGGTATGCACCTCACCCCTCAACAAATTAAGATTATTCAACAAGCTATTATAAACTCAGGCAATACACAATCTGCTCAACTGATGAAGAGCAGTGGAGGCGCGGACGGTATTTGGGGGAACTCTACCGAAAAGGCTTTCCAACTAACGGGTAAAACTATTCAAGAATTACTCAAGGGTGCCAGTGATAACCACATTACGCATATTAGTGGGCTAAGTCGTGAAGAAGTAAAGGGTGTACAACAAACTATCATAGATGCAGCTAATTTAGTAGCCTACAATGGAGGTGCCGATGGTATTTGGGGCAAAGACAGTGCTATAGCATTTGCAAAGTTGGCAAGGTTGATTGAAATGACTGAACAGCAAATACAAAAAGACAGTTTAGCCATTGGCAAAATGTCGCCTAAAGAAGTAAAAGGTGTTCAAAAAACCATTATGACTGCCGGAAGTATTGTAGTAAAAAGTGGAGGAGCAGATGGTTTCTGGGGAGATGCGAGTGAGTCAGCTTACAAGTTACTTATTCAAAAAATGAATGCCCTGTTTACCTAAACCTTTCCTATCAAGGTTACCCAAAACTATCACTATTCATTTATCAAATACCCCTGATTTTCAGGAAATAAACCCATAACACAGATACAAAAAAGCAAAAAAACTTACATCATTTTTTTTGCTTTTTTTCTAATTTTCCCCGTCTTTTGGCCCTATTCACTGCATTTATTAAGTAAAAATCCACTATCAAGCGTTTTTTGAAAGAAAAAATAAAAGCTAACTCATTATTTAACTATACCACTTTAAATTATAATTTTTTTAATAAAAAACTTGCTTGTATACCTTTTGTTTACCCTAAAAACCTCAAAAACACCCCTTGTTTACTTTTTGTTTACTTGCTTTTTTTTGTGAATCGCTAAAAAACCTCGACCTTTGGAACATACTAATAAAATCACCCAGGTTATATTACACTTTTTAAAAACACTTATTATAGTAAAAAAAATACATCTAAATTTTATTATACTTTTTGAACTTTTAAATTTATACCTTACCTTTAAACCTAAACTAATCCACGGTTTGTATTTTGCCTGATGGTACAAACTTATCACGAAGACAGAGATTGAATAAATCTCTGTTTTCGTTTTTTATACCCCTATCAAAAAAAAACGTTTCCCCTCTTACTATTCTGCTTGTCCAATCGCTTGATAACCTCTTGGTGGGTAAGTACTTTTTAGCACCTGCTTTACTCAAATTTACTTGTCATAATTCAAACAAAACTACGGCTAATGAGTAATTTTGTCGAGATTCACTCATCACCTATTCAAAACAAATTTTTATTATGACTATCAAAGAAGCCCAAGAAATTGTAGATCAATGGATAAACACTACTGGTATAAGATACTATAATGAGTTGACCAATACTGCAGTATTAATGGAGGAAGTAGGCGAAGTAGCGCGATTAATGGCACGTATTTATGGTGAGCAGTCTTTCAAAAAGTCGGATGAAGCACATAACCTTGCCGACGAAATGGCAGATGTGTTGTTTGTATTGATTTGTTTGGCAAACCAAACTGGCATTGACTTGACAGAAGCTCTACATAAAAACCTGGATAAAAAAACTAAACGAGACAAGGAACGCCACGCCAATAACGAGAAGTTAAAGTAGTGTAAGTATTGCCTATAGATACGCTTTAAGCGTACTCTAAGCAACCATAAAGTCCCTAAAAAGTCATCATCTTTTTTATGGGGCTTTTTGTGTAACTTACAAAATCTACTATCAAATAGCCCCCTCCTTCTATAAAATCAACACCTAACAAACAATTAAACACTTCTCATAATAATCGCAAGGGGTATTTATGCCTAGTGCACTGGGTACTAAGTTACTCACTTATTAGCTATGCTGAGCTCGGCACAGTAGAACTGTACCCTCGGTTCTTTGGCGACTTTTGCCTCCTGACTTCCTCATCAAAAAGTTAGATAGCTATGGCTATCCGCCATTTTAATGACTCGTCAGAAAACAAAACCGAGCTTTTCGCGAGCTCAACGTAGTTAATTCATCCAAATTAATAGGCAACTTATTTAATACCCAGTGCACTAGTCGCAAGAATCTTTTCTAACGCTTGAGCAATGCCTCACCCACCAAAGTAACTGTATACCTTAAATAAAAGTGATATTATACACAAGTATCATTATATAATTTTAGTCATAGTACTTCGATTTATCCTATTCATTTTAGTTCATCAGCCTAATGGTTAACAGGAGTTTTTATTAAAAAAAAACTGTTTTTCACGAATTTTTGAGTAAAAAATTGGGGAATGAAAAAAAGTCAAGGAAACAAGGAAAAAAAAACTTTACTCTTAAACTACTACAAAAATTATTGTAACCACCTGTAAATAAAGCTGATGCAAAATATGCAACCTAACGAAACTTTTTGTTTAAAAAGTTTCACCTACTATACAATATGTAAACACCCAACATAAGCTATTGTATCCTATCTTTACTCCTCCTACTTTTGCATCAGTGTAATATAATAACCTACTATGCAACAACTTAGTTGTATATTGAGTGAATAGGGTATTTTTATACCCTACTCACCTTATTACACCCTGATACATCAATTGCACTTAATATACTTAGGATAATGATTGAACAAAAAGTTTTAATCAATACAAATGAAGCCGCTGAGCTTAAAGTATTGATCGATAGTATCTCTTCTTTTTTTGAGATTGACACTGACACTGAAAATGTGTGGCTGTTGTGGCTTGATTTCTTGCTAGAAGTACAAGCAAAACTAATGGTAGTAAGTGAACAAACGAATGATGAAAGCTTTGCCTTTAGATGTAGTGAAAACTTTGCCTCACTCAGAAAAACGCTGAATACTCTTGCCCATAATAAGGTAGGAATAATTCAATTAGAGGCTCTGAAAACAACATTGACTCAAAAAAAGACTTAGCTGTTTTGTAGTCCGAGTTATGAATAAATATTTTATTCTTAAACAATCGCTTTCTCACATTTTAGCCGGCTCTGGTATTATTCAATAGTATGCTAGAGACCATGTGTGCAAAGCCACCATGCATAAGTCTCTGGATTAGGGTGGCTCATCTGGAACTTATGCTATGGTGTTTTTTATATACAAAAAGACGATGATTATGCATATACTTGAAATGCTAATACTCACCATTTTGGCAGCCATGAGTTTGCTAGGGGTTTACCTCAATATATATGACAGGTATACAGCTTTACTTGTATTTACCAGCATTAGCGTGGGGGCTTACTTAACTGCTAAGTGGCTTAAGAAAAATATTCAATAATCGCTCAAAGAACAATATGACCACTGCTGTTACTGCACGCTTCTACCGCTATTTGTATTTATTTACAAGTACAGCTTTCTTTTTTTTATGGTTTTACTTTGACCATCATGATTTTAGTTGGCGCACTTTTTTACAAGGCTACGGGCAAACCAGGTTTTACATTGCTTGGGCTCACAGTATCGCTTGGGTAGGCTTTACCGATACAGTACTCAATTACTCGGCAGCACACCATGTTTGGTTTATATGTCGTTTGGGACTTTGGGCAGCTCTTTTGGGAGTATTGATGTCAGGGGTGCTTGGGGTTAGTTGTATAAAAAACTAACAAATCAAAATAACTAAAAAAATAAACTTTTAAGCTAATTATATGAATCAAAATATTTTACTCAATTAAAAAATAAGTGAATAAAAGATTCTCTTTATAATCAGATTATTTATAATTCACTTTCTTCATTGGCTTGTAATTTTGCCAATATATCTCACTTTTAATTATCACAAAACACAACACAAAGATGTATTACCAAAACTTTTCATTTTAAATTATGAAACTAAATAAGATAAACTGAGCACACTAAAAGCATACTCAGTTTATCAGGGTTAATTAAGCAATGAGTTGCTCAAATACTTAAGGGTATTTGGGCTCATTCACTTACGAATAAAGATTATTTTTTAAAAAACTCTATTTTCAGACATAATATACGCACTTTTTGGAGGGTTTGGAGGAGGAGGAATAAGACCTCCACTATCTTCTCCTCCGCACCCGCAACCTCCTTTTAAAGAAGTTAACTGATGAGAGCTAAGTGAATTTTCGCTGAATTTTTTAAACATTTTGTTTAATTTATTGTTTTTTTTCATTGTTTTGTATTTTAGTTGTGTAAAAATACACCCGGCATTGTGCAAGGCAACAAAGCTTCTACAAAAACACTGCCTACAGACACAAAATAGATCAGTAAATTTAAGATAAACCTAATTGCACTTATTTAAATGAAAAGTTTCATATTATCAATAGTATTATTGTGCTTTAGTATGTGGGGACTTGCCCACACTAAAAAACCTGCGAACTATCGACAGTTATGTAAAAAAGCACAGGACTTGTATCAGGCCCAGCCTGACTCAGCCATTCATTATGCTCGAAAGGCATTAAATGCTGCCCAGAAAGTAACAGAAAAAGCTTATGCACACGAACTTATTGCTTATTACTCTCAACACTTGGGATATTATGGAATGGCTACCCAGCATTATAAAGCAGCCTATAAGTTTTACCACTCACTGGCAAATAAAGCGGCTATGCTTAACAATATGGCTTTTTGCTACAACAATGCGGGAAATCACCAGACAGCCATATCTATCAGTCATAAAGCGATTGAACACTTTAAACGCCTAAAAGACTCTACTAAACTTATGCATGCCTACAACTTATTGGCAAACTGCTACCGTGCAAGATTGAGCTTTACAAATGCTGACAGTACTTACAAACTCGCATTGAGTATGGCTATCAAACGAGGTACTCCGCAAGATTTGGCAAACTTGTATGATGACATGGCAAGATTTAAAGAAAAGCTAAACGAATATAACTCGGCTATAAGCTATCAACAGCTTGCATTAGACACGCAGCCTAATGCTTGCCGGGCAAAAAAAGTAATAAGACTTACGCGTATGATACAACTCTGTTTGCTTGCCCAAAAACCAGAAGCTGCTAAGCTGTATTTGACCAAAGTAAATGCTTTAGGAACCACCACCTCCAAAGCCTTGATACAACTATATGCAGCCAGAGGCTTGCTACATTTTATCAACCGAAACGAAACTGCTGCCAAGCTTTCCTACAAACGTTGTGATTCATTACTCACACTTTTGTCTGAATCTTCCCAAAACTACTTACAGCAAAAATATGTACATAAAACAGCATATGAAATTTATCACCGTGCCTGGCGGGTATTGCATACCCTTTGGTTTTATGGCGATCGCGTAAGGTTTAAGCCCGCCAAAACTTGGGCAAAGGCCCGTATGAAAGCAGAAAAAAATTGGTATAAGCGCTCTAAGGTAGCAATGACCCTTAAGGATGCTCTAGTAATAGAACGCTACCGCCCCAAAACCCAGATAGTGCGCCAAATCAACCTTTGGTGGTTACTTGTTATCACCTTGGTGCTTATTACTGGTGGTCTGCTTATTTATCGTAAACGTGAACAGAGCTTGCATGCCCACACCAATTTTATCAAGGCAATCAAAGCCAGTCCAGTGAAGGGGTTTGAAGAACTCAGCCCACAAGAGGTAGATATGCTTCAGAGTATTGAAGGGCATATACAAGGCAAGCTTAATACGGATGATATTAAAATTTTGGTGATGGTAGCAAGAAACTATAAATATGCTCAAATATCAGTGGCTGTAGGGCTCAATGTAGGTGCTATTAAAACCAGGATAAAAAGACTGAAAGACCAATGCCAGGTAAAAAATATAAGGGATTTGATGTAAAAAGATGGAAACACCATAAACTATATCAACAAAAGATCAATAAGTTTAAAGTTTATGCAATTCTCTTTTATCGAGAAAACGAATGATCAATGTCTGCTGTAGCTGACAAGCTCTTAGGTCTAATACTATGTCAATGAAAATGGGTGTTTATTTTACACTTGCGAGTTAATTTGATTTTTTTCACCTAATCACACAACTCAGTAAGTTTCTATACGTTATGGTAGGTATATATAAGACACATTTTTTTCTTGTTTTGATTTACAACACTTAATTAGTAAATCTTTTAATAAGTTGTATTGAAAATAGAATATTACAAGAAATTACATAAACAATCAAAGTGTCTTTCAACTATAGGCAAGGTTATAGCTATAGTTTAGATCAACTATCAAATAGTATTGATAAGATATAAATTGGTTGAAAAAACAACCATCCATATAAAGATCTCAATTAATAACCATAGCTTAATATATATATCTTTTATTTTAATGTTGAGCCGAAGCTTGTCTTCGGCTTTTTTTATGCTTTACTCTCTAATGCTCTGGAAACTGAATCCCTATTACATTAACTGCACAGAACCTGACACGGTAGAGTTGTAGTCTCGGTTCTTTGGAAAATCCCCCTTCTATTCCATAGACTTCCCCCAACATTAAGTTCTTTAAGCTTCCTATAGTTGGTTCACTGGATGTTGTCGTTCGTAAAAAAATTAGGTAATGATGATTATCCACCATTTTTACGACTCGCCAAAGCACACAATTCGTTTAAATTAATGACATGCTTAGACTCCAGCACACTAATGTTTCATTTTAAACTTGCGATAAGCCGCTGATTTTTTGTATTGGGCACGCAACTCTTTTGGATTTTTGTAAATCTTCCACAGTCCTTTCTTTCTAGATTTGGCTTTGGCTTCCAGTTTTTCAAAGTAGGGGGCTTTCTTTACATTGGGCTTATAACGTTTGGCAAAAGCATACCCATGCTTTACCAGAGAAGCATTGAACAACTCTCCATTGCCCAAGTATACATAGGCAAGCAAACGACCAAATTTATCCTCTTTCTCTTTATCGTATCTTAATACTACCCTTTGACCTTTTTTGAGTCGTTTTTTAGCATAATCAGAAGCTTCTTTACCAAAGGGTTGCACATTCATATACATTGACCTCAAACTCTCAGGGGTGTCTACACCAATCAATCGCACCGTTTTTTTGTTTTTTTTGGTACCCACATGTATAGTATCCCCATCTACCACCTTGTATATCCTGGTAATTTTACCCCGGAAAATAGCACCAAAGAATAATCCAAATATTTTCAAACAACGATACACAAAAAATAACACAATGATTACGCCTACTATAATCAGAATGTATTGGGTAGACTCAGGCAGTTTCTTCCAAAAGTCAATGATTGGTTCAAACATAGAAAACTCTGATTTTAAAAAATATTTTGCTAATGAAAAGTATCTTATTGCTACAAAAATAAGCATTTTTCAATAACAGACAAGTCTAAGGAATAGTACCAAAATAAATTTACATTTTTAACGTCATCTTTCGCTGACAGAATTCGTTAAAAAAACTTGCCGTAGCGCTGCTATGACGCGTTTTTTTGCCTCTTCTGCCAACAAAATATTTTGGCGTTACTATAGAACTTTATTTTTACACTATTCCTAAGAGGTGAATAGTAAAGGAGTGATGTAAATAAAGGGCACAAAAAAAGCGCTGGAAACAACCCCAGCGCTTTCAAATTTGGTAGTAATGATATTTAATATATTGCTATGTGATATTTTCTCTTTGTAATTAATATATAATTAAGTTTTTTTAAGGTCACTTAGTGTTTGCTTCTACTGAGTTGTCAAGAAAATTACTCAGACTCACTCCAGCTTTATCAAGGAAAGAAGTGAGGTTTTAGTAAGACAAAACATTTGTTGTTGTGATAGGTGATAATGTTCTGAATGATTTAATACAAAGATAGGGTGTAGGGTTGGTTTATCCTAAAAAAGGTAAAAACCGAAAAGTACCAAAATCACCAAAAAACACAATAAATCACTTCTCACCACTATAATTTACTAAAATACAAACGGTCATATTGACCAAATCTATCATTCCTGATCAGGTGATGTATTACAGGGTGTGAACCTACATATAAAATCTGATAATCAAATACTTAACAGGTCAACTAAAATCATTTAAAACAAAATATAATTCCGGTACTTGCAATAAAAACAACATATTACATACAAAACACAAGACTTTATGTACAAAAGTACTATTTTATCAAACTAAAAACGAAACATTTAAAATCCATATACGTAAAACAGCTTTTTTTCTATTTACAGCCCCTCAAGCACCTACTAACTAAACTTTATAAAGTCATATTATTGTACTCTCTAAAACACAAAAAACCCTGACCTTGCAGGTCAGGGTAGTTGCTTTTAAATAAAAGTCTGAAATATGACTAGTATAGATTCTCTAATGCAATGATATCAAAGTTAGAGAACTCACCATCTTCGTTAGAGCTGAAACAAGCCAACATTAAAGAGTTCATATCAATATTAAACTGACCAGGAGTTCCTGCGATTTGGATAGCCCCTACCCCAGCAGAACCTTCGTTTCCACCAGAACCACAGCTAATAGAGCGGTTGAAGTAGTCAGTGTGACGTAAGCCTAAGCAGTGTCCAATTTCGTGGCCAATTACGTGCTCAGCTA
Source organism: Microscilla marina ATCC 23134 (assembly GCF_000169175.1). Classification (NCBI taxonomy): domain Bacteria; kingdom Pseudomonadati; phylum Bacteroidota; class Cytophagia; order Cytophagales; family Microscillaceae; genus Microscilla; species Microscilla marina. The sequence goes on along the minus strand of NZ_AAWS01000007.1, from coordinate 94,445 downwards.
CGTTAGTACCAAAGTTGGCAGTTCCAGCCTGAATCTGAACCCACTTATAAGGAGCTCCACCACTTGGGAATCCAGCTGATCCTCCACCATTACCACTTACCTGATATACAACAATGTCTTTAGGTTGGAAGTTAGTTCCAAAAGTAAGGTTAAAACGTAAACCAATGTTCAAACGGTTGTAATTATCCACAGCCCAACGTAGACCATTTTGCAATGTAGAGCTTAGTCCGTTAGAGTTGTTAGCAGTGTAACCAATCACGTCAATTGTTTGGTTATTGCTTACGAGGTTAGAAGTGCGGTATTGCTCACCATTTAGTCCTGCTATGACATCACCTGTTAACATCTCGTCATACTTTTCTTTAGATACAAACATGTCTCCTTCAAGTGTATAACCAACTTGTGTTTTGCCAGTCAGTGGATTGGTTACTTCTCCATATTTGGCATCACGGGCATCAATGCCTAGTTTTAAAAAATTGTCAATCACTTGTTGACTTATGCCATTTTTAGTTACTGGAGCTGGAGTTACATTGTTCTCTTGCTGCTTACAAGAAAAAGTAAATGCAGCAATTGCTACTGCAAGCATTACGGTTAAAAAAGAACTCTTCTTCATAATTTTTAATATTTGTGTAATATAATTGATTATTGAATAAAATATTCGTTGGCAATTTTAGCTATTCTCAAAATATTTCACAAAAACCATGGGTGAACAAAAAGTAAACAGGACGTTAAAAAGGAAAAAACCACGTAAACATTTTCATTTAAAATGGGCAATATCTAACCTTAAATGATACAATATTAACCCTGTATACTTCTGTTAGTCAGCATTTTATTTTGACATAGAGGAAAATATACGAAGTAAACAAATGCGATAAGAGGGGGTAAACAAGGAAAGAGCGTTATTTTTTTTACTTAAGGCATAAATTGGGCACTTTATGCATCAAAACAAGTATAAACAGTACTATTCTGACAAAAATCAGGTACTATTTAAAGATTCTTCTGCGTATAAATACAGTATTAAAAACTCGATTTTATACTACTATTGTAATCATAAGTAAAGCCCTAACGCATTCATCAGGGCTTTACTTGGTTTATAAACTTAACGCTATGTTCTTAGTATAGAAAGTTCAAAGCAGTTACGTCAGAAGATGTAAATACACCATTTGAGCCAGAGTTAAAGCAAGATACCATAATAGAAGTATTTCTTGTAACATTGGTAGTTGGAGTACCAGGAATATGGATAGCACCTACCCCAGCAGTTCCTTCGTTTCCACCAGAACCACAGCTGATAGAACGGTTGAACCAGTCAGTATGACGGAAACCGATACAGTGACCAATTTCGTGCGCAATTACATGTCTGTTTACTGCAGTTGAGTAAGCGTCAGTTCCAGAGTTGATTCTTACCCACTTGTAAGGGTTACCTCCACTTGGGAATCCAGCTGATCCACCTGCACCACCACTTACTTTGTATACTACAATGTCGGCGTTGGTACTGGTAGCAAAAGAAAGACTAAAGCTTAAGCGCAATGGTAAAGCGTTGTAGCTGGCAACTGCCTGCTGTAAACCGCTTCTCATTTTACTGGTTAAGGCAAAAGAACCGCCAGTGTATCCAATTACTCTAATTGTACGAGTACCGTTTACTAGGTTGGTGGTTCTGTATTGTTCACCACCAGGACCTGTTTTTACACTGCTGCTCAGCATTTCTGCTAATTGCTTTTCAGAAACAAACAGGTCTTTCTCTAAGGTGTATCCTGTTTGCTTTTCACCAGTTAACTCATTGGTTACTTCACCAAATTTAGCATCACGGGCATCTATACCCAAGCTTTTAAACTGTGCTATTACTTCTGTGCTGATAGGATTGGTTTTTACTGGATTTACGTTTCCTTCTTGTTGCTTACAAGAGAAAGTAAATGCAGCCATTACAACAGCAAGCACTGCGGTGAACAATGTGTTCTTTTTCATAATTTTTTAAGTTATTGTGTAATATAATTGAAACTGAATAAAATATTCATTGGCAATTCTACTATAACTCAAAATATAATCAAAGAAACAGGGGTAAACAAAAAGTATACACCATCAAGATGCGTAAAAAACCCAGTAAACAACAGTAATTGTACACAACAACAGTATGAATAATAAATGACCCAAAAATACTCCTCAATCACTGAAACAAAGCTTTATATCACTATATATAGTGCTAAAATGAGTAAACAAGCATAGTAAAAGTAGGTGAACAAATCAATCGCTTTTATTTTCCTAATTGAGCTTATTTTAACCCAAAAATTAATAAAAATAAGATTTTTACGCTATTAAAATATCAATTCCATCTATTTTATAATATTCAAAGTACTTCCGTATTTCACCATTTTTTTCTTGTTACTTGATTTTACTTCTTTACTCTCCCAAAATAATCTAATAAAGTTGTATAACACAACATAGCACAGTTATACACTCTCCTATACTCAAGCACTCACCTGGAAGTGGCAACCATCCGAAAAACATCATACCAAAAGCTATACTAGGATTAAAGTGATTACCTGCGGTGAGCTCGTCACAGCAAGCTGTAGACTCGGTTTTAGGATTTACAGGATTGATTAATGTTGGTATTCAGACAGTTAGTCAAAATCCATCCTCAAAACCATTTTTGTTTAAGTATAAATACAGTGCTTCACCGAATTTTGAGCGCTGGTGCTTTCTTTATTTTTATACTTCTGTTATCTTTCAACACCAATCACCCTCATGACTTAAAACTTTTATGAATAAGATACTGAATAAAATTTTTCGCTCTCGCCAAAGCCTTGGGCAATTTTTATTTGCCGGATTGGGTTTTTTGTTAGGTCTGCTTATGTTGTTACTTTCAGTGCAACTATACATTCAGGTAAATAAAGTGCTCAACCCTAAAAACACCTATCCTGAATACTTGATTGTAAGCAAACAAGTAGGATTAGGTAATATGTTGACTATGGCACGGGCTAGTTTTCGCAAAAAAGATCTTCGCAGTCTGAAACGACAGCCATTTGTAGAGGATATAGGTGAGTTTAAGTCTAACCAATACAAAGTAATTGCTTTTGCTAAAGGGAAAATCCCCTTTTATTCTGAACTATTTTTTGAGTCAGTGCCTGACCAAATGATAGGTGAAATACCTGAAGGGTGGGGTTGGAAAGAAGGGCAAAAGTTGATTCCGGTAATTATTTCTAAAAACTTTTTAGACTTATACAATTTTGGTTATGCTCTGGGTAATGGGTTTCCTCAAATATCTAAATCAACTATTGGCTTACTCAAAGTAAGTATACGCATAGAAGGACCTCAGGGTAAGGCAAGTTTTAAAGGCAGAGTGGTAGGTTTTAGTGAACGTATTCCATCTATGATTGTACCTGAAAGCTTTATGGATTGGGCAAACAAAAATATTGGACGCAACGAAGAGGTAAACCCCTCGCGTTTGATACTTAAGGTAAAAAACCCGGCAGACCCTGCCATTGCAAATTACTTTGAAAAAAAACGGATTCAAATTAATAAAGACCGCTTGAACGCCAGCAAAGCAGGTGGTGTAATCAAAATAGTCATGTCGGTGATCAGTATTTTAGGGGCGTTTTTTATTGCATTATCGTTTGTTATATTTATGATGAGCTTTAGGGTGGTGCTTGCAGAGTCTAAAAACGAAATTAAGCTTTTGATACAACTAGGGTACACTGCCCAAATGATTGGCAAAAACCTCATCTACTTTTTTATTGCATTTGTTTGTGGCTTGTCAGTGCTTACTTTTGGTTTGGTATATTACGGCATTCAACTTACCCAACGCTTTATGATTGACAGTGGACTGGAGGTTACTCCAGGTATTGAGCCTATTACCATTTTGGTGGGGTTGGCATTTACGGGGCTTACTATAGGCATTAATATTTTGGTAGTTATGCGCCTACTCAGCAAACAAGCTTGATTAACAGGTGCCCGCCTTTGTGGTATGCGGGCACCTACTACAATTACTGTATTTTGATTTTGGGATGTCCAAAGCGTATTTCCCCTTTTCTTCGTTCAATAATGTTAACAAACTGTGTTCCGTGTGGCTTTAGCTTTTGTAAGCCTTTGCGTAAACGATGAATGCGTAAGTTAAGGTTGTATTGGTCTACTTCTTTTAATTCTTCTTTTGACAACTCATAAGTGAGTGCATCTATACTTTGCCATCCTTGATCTTTGGGGTCTAGCCCTGCTTCTATGTCTTCTTTGCGTTTGCGCGCCAAGGCAAGCAACATATAGTTATGGGCGTGTTCACCCATATCCATTGCCAGTTCATTGATTGTAATTTGAATATTCACTGTTTCCTGATCGGCGCTTAGGGTAAACTCAAACCACGCGTTTTGTTTAATTCGCCCATAGTCCACAGTTTCATCCACTAGCTCATTTCTTACAAAACGCCATTCTTCATTATTGCACACAAACACTTGATGGTGTTCAGGCTCAAAAGTTTCTCCGGCACGCTCTGCTTTCCATTGCCTGTCTGGTGTACAAAAAAAAGCTATTTCGGGTGTATCTTCATTGGGTAGTGCATAATAAGACTCCAGCGGAATGACTTGTGGTGAATTATTAAGCAACTCCAAATAGTTGAGTGGTGGCGCAATATCGAGTACTTTCCATTGAGTAGCAGGGTCTTTGCCAAACTGTATAGTTTGCCCCTTTGCCAGTCGCTCTACAGAATTATGCAAAAATTTGCCATTCACCACTGTCCCGTTACGGCTGTGGTCTTTGATATGCCACAACCCTCCCTGCCAATATAAAGTGGCATGTGACTTAGACACGTCTTTCGCATCAAGTTGGGTAGAACTGTGTGGGCTTCTGCCAAATATATGCTGGGAATTAAGGTAAATAGTATTTTTAGTGATTGTATTCTCAATTGTAGCCATAAGTAATAAGTTTATTCCATCTCTCCAACATTAAAATAAACTCAAATTACTACCGAATGGATTAGAAATCAAGAAATAGTTTATGCACTATGGCTTCGAATGCTCCTCTGGCATAAACATTTCAACCAAATTGCCTGCACTACGAGTGTCTTTATCATAAGGAATATGCTTCACTTGTCCTTCGCTTTCGGCATAAGGCGAAGCAAGGCACTTAAGGGCAAATTGTTTTGCATCATTGTCATCAGTCACTTCATCTATAGACACACAATGTACATCGTTCATAAACACAGGGCCATTAAAAGGTTGTTGCAAACCTTTGACGCGTTTTTCGGCTTCCTGAAATATATGAACAGCTTTTGCCAAGGGAATTCGGAAGCTTGCCTCTGCATTATGATTAAGTTCTACAAACATATAATAAGGCTGTAAACCCAAAGCTACCTCTTGGCTCCATAAGTTTACCCAATCTTCTATAGTATCATTGATTCCTTCTACTACTGGACCTTGACATATAATCTTAGCTCCAGTTGCCTGAATGTTCTTCACGGCTTCTATCACATTGTCATTCTGCAACTCTTTCACGTGGGTAAGGTGGGCACAAAAAGTAAGTGTACGCCCTGATGCCACAATGTGCTTAAACAATTCCAGTATATTTTTAGCGTCTTTATCAGTTGTAAACCGAAACGGCCACCAGGTCAATGCTTTAGTATTGAACCGAATCGTTGTTACTGAGTCTATGGTCAGCAATGGATCAATATACTCTTTTATTTTTGCGGCAGTCAACGTGAGTGGGTCGGCACCAGTAAACAACGTTTCATTAATTTCGGGGTTGGCTTTTAGGTAAGTCACTGGAGTTTGAGGGTCTTTGTAAGAGGTATAACTTTGTACTTCGCTATTGTTAAATGCGATCCAGCGAAAGCAATAAGAGCAATACGCATGACAGGTTTTCAACATAGGATCAGGAAACAAACTAATCACATTATTAAAAGACCGATACAAACCTTTGATACGTTCACCACCAGCCGTAGGAAAGCACTTTTCGTCATAGGGAATTTGAGGAGTTGTTTTTTTTCTGATCAATTCAATGAAAGGTTGTAGCACCTCTATGCTGGCGCCTGCCTGATAAAGAGAAAGAAGTTGTTGATAGTCAGCCTCACTCAAAACATTTTTATGCAAAAAATTAAGTCTAAACAGGGGGTCAGTTTCCAGGTTATCCCAATCAATCAGTTGATCAAGCACATAGTTATTGGTTTTAAAATAAAAAATATTAGATAATAGGTCAAAGTCGTCTTGCTGTGCTTTTGACAAACGCCCGTAGTATTTTGTTTTCTTAAAAGAATGATTGTTATAAGAGATATATTTCATAATTCTTGAATTGATTTGTTGGGTTAAATAAATATGCTGATAGGGTTCAATGCTTCTTCTGCCAATGGCCGACTCAACCAACCCATTTTTACTGGAACATCATACAGTCGACCAGGTGCAGTTCTGCGCCAAAAATGCCGCATACCAGGCACAATTACTTTCACTACTGGCAAAACTATATCAGGCTGTGTCAGGTCTAACACCAATGTTTCTAAACCCTGTTGCCGGGCAGTGGCTATGCAATACTTTACACTGTCATAAATGGTTGGCTTGCATAACCTGGGATAATCGGTCTGGATGTTTTTGGTTGCTCCTTCCTTAGGCAAAAGGTAGCCATTACTTGTGAGGGTTTGGGTATCTAACCAATCTATAAAAGCCTGGTCCTGCGTTAAGTACTTATCTGAAGTGCCAATAGGTAGCAACTGGTTGAGTTCTATCACTGCACGTTCTACCGCAATACTGGCCTCCAGGTGTGCCCCAAAAGCATACAGTATTTTTTCTTTATTGCCCTTCAGACAGTGTGAAACGGCCACAAAAACTGGCACTCCTAAGTCATTGGTGATGTCTAATACCCACAAACTACGGTTGATTGACGTATAATATGCCCTCATCTTGTCGATATAAGGATTGTCTAAAGTATCAAGGTCTACTGCGGGGCGTTTTAGACGATTATACCACCATATGGCGGTTGCGTCGCGCTCTACCAACTCCATAAACCCCTGTAAAATAGCTTCTTCTATGGTATTGCCTGCTGCACAACCATTAGAGTCAGGATAAGCATACAATTGGCTCTCATCTTTAGCAGGATATTGGGCATAGCAAAAACAAGCAGGTAGGTATTTAAACTTCTGATTGGTCAATGAGTACACAGGAGTCCAATCCATTGTTTCTGAAGCATCAAAAGGAACCGGAATAAGTTCATAAAACTTGGCACTGCTGATATTGGTGGTATCCCGACTTTGCATTTGTGCCTTGCTGTAGTTCATGCATTGATTAGGATGAATGCCTTCTGGTAAATCCTGAAGAGCGGCTTTGATAGTGTACCTCTCCCCTTCTTGATACATCAGACTGTAACGCTCGATTGCCTCACCAACGGCGCCCATTTTTGCTTGAATATCGGTTTTTCCTTTTCCTCCGTTGCCACTACGCAAGTGGTGGTTTAACCAAAACATAGATACACTTTGCAAGGCAAGGTTTCGCCCTGATGAATAATTGTGAATGTCAGCATGATTCGTATTACCGTAAGGTTTCAAACCAGAGATAATGCCTGATATAGGGCTGATATGGTGCTTGTATTTTTGAAAACTTACTTCAGGCGACTCAGCACGGTAGCCCCCCAGGGTAGAAGCAACCGACACTGGCTGTAAAGTAATAGGTTGGGGAGATTTGATGGTAACATCGCCACATGCATTACACTGAGGACGTTTAACTACAGCGTGATGCTGTTTCTCAAGAGTTTGGGTATTGAATGAAGTAATTTGGGTTTCTGAAGCATCGGTTGGTTGGTGATACAACCATTTTACCAGGGCGAGTACTGCAAAACTCGCCGCCATTTGAAAAGTTGCGGGATGGCTCACCAAGGGTTTGGAGGGTGCTTGAGCCGTGTTTTTGATATTTTTATAAAATTTATTAATAGGGTTGTGTAGCTCTAGCCGATGATGCAAACACTGCCAGCAAGCAGTTTTGCCTGGTACAAACACAGGTCCCCACCATAAAGTTTGTCCCGTAGGTTTGACCAATAGCCAAGGGGTTTTGCTTTGTTCAAACTGTTGATTGAGTTGGCTAAGCTCAGGGTGGTTGTAGTCTTTGGTAATGACCAGGTATACATCGGGCGTAGCAGACAACTGCAATTGAGCTTGACAACAGGCATCTTCAAACACTTCTTGTGCTACTCCAACACTTATCAAACCTATAGTTTTTTGTTGTAATACCTGCGCCAAATGGGTGGTATTGAACCCTGCCGACTCCCAATAAGCCGCTTGTTCAGGGGTAAAAAAATCACTTACTTCTTTGATGTACCCTGCTTGTTCAAGTTTAACCAATACTTGCATGACTTCAAACAAAGGAACATCACTTGCCGAAAACTGAGCAATTAGTTCTTCTTTAGAGGGTTGGTTTTGGGCTATTTCGGCCAAAATAGCATTACTTAGCTTGTTAGAAAACATCACTTCGTTACTCTCAGAAACCAATAAGGTATAGTCACTGTTGAGTACCTCGAAGTAATAAGATGGGTTGAGCTGTTGGTTTTTCAACTAGTTATTCAGGTTTAAGATTTTGCCAAAAATGATGGCTTATTTTTTATAATAAACTTCAGAAAATTGGTGATGAATGCCCAACTTTCTGAAGTTTGACTGGTGTATAAGTTTACCAATTAAGTAGTGGTTAAAATAATGGCAGGATCAGTATCACCAAATGATAACTGTCCCAACATATCATGCCTCGCCGAAATATAAGGCATCATAATGATTAACTTTCCTCCTTTTTCGAAGCTCGAATCAGGGTTCAGACTATCAGGTTGAGTATAATCATAATAATCATAGTAGTCTATTTGCAAATACTTTTCTACTGTATGATCTTCTGGATTTTGCTCAATAATAGTAGTCATTCGGTGTCCTTGGGCTGCTTTTAGTTCCTGTGCAGGACTACCACCAGTGATGTTTAACAAGCCTAAAAATTCAGAGAAAAGGTAAGTTTGCTCTACTTTTACTGACTCTTCTAGTTTTTGAATGCGGGTGTTATTCAAGTCACGCCTTACGTACTTGCTTACATTTTGTATCACTGCCATGTCAAGGCTTTCTTCTCCTACAATAAAAATATTGTCTTTATCTTCAATAGTTGGTGTAGTAAATTTGGAAGCTACTCCATACTGGGTGTTAGACTTTTCTTTGAGATAAATTACCGGGTAAAGAATGTTAGAATCTAAAATAATCAAAGTGTTTTTAGGAATTTTCATTCCCACCCCGTTGTATTGTTGCAATCTTTCAGGGGTTTTCTTCCACTTCATTTTATTTTTATCATTTTTTGTCAGGTAGTTTTGCGGATTGCGCTCAAAATCAGCTACGGTGGCAAAATCATCCCCTGCATACTCAGGTTGTCCCAAACAAGCCATTAAAGTTAAGAAATTGACCGATAAGTCAAGAATTTCGTGGAGTACTCCCCGAGCTATCTCATTCTTGATTTTGAAATTTTTCACAGAACTCTGCGTCATAATAAATAGTTTTTAAGTTTAAGATTATGTACATTTAGTTATTTTAATACGCTTACTGCCTCTGTTACTTTGCTGTACTCGTTCAGTTTTAGCAATAGCTCTGGAGTAGCGGTAACCAATGGCAAGTACCAACCATCCATCAAAAGCCCTAACTTATGTTCTAAGGCCCAATCCAACACTTGTGATTGCCCCATTTGATGCCTTTGATAACTCATGATTTTTTTTGCTTCTTCTTCGCTTACTACATGATTTACAACTTCTGGTTTGGTTACTTTGCGTGAATCATAAATCATATACCGTCCCATAAAAAACATCATGTTCAGTTTACAGGCAGCCCAGTTTTTCTTCCAGTCAACTACTTCTTTTTGAATAACCTCCATTAAATGAATATTTTCGTAAGAATATGATTCATAGTCTCCTACAAAGTAATTGGCCAGTTGCTGAATATTGGCCTGCTTAGGAAATATCATATCGTATACTTTCCAGTAAGTCAATGCTTTGATGTTGTATTCTTCGGGGTTAGTAAAGTAAGGGGCATCCCGGCTTATTTGGGCACCATCAAATAGTTGGGGAGGCTGTAGATGTTTGAGCGAGGGAATCATGTCTAATAAGGAAGTGTATTCTTTGGCGGTATCTCCGGGAAATCCCCATAATAAATAATACTGCGTACTGATACCAAAACAGTAGGCATTTCTGATAAAATAGATGTTTTGCCTGCCAGTAGTTCCTTTTTTCATTTTCTTTAACAAACTGGTAGAGAACGCCTCTACTCCTGGCAAAATGTATTTGGCGTTTATCTGATGGAGTTTTACTACCTCGTCTATAGTACGCCCTACTTTTAGTTGCATTCCTAACACAGGGTAACTATCTGTATCAGCACTATAATTCAATAGCTTATCAGGAAAACCACTTGACATAATCAGGTCGGTAAAAAACAAAAACTTGTCTGGAACCTGGGCTTTTATTTTTTCTAAATCCTGGGCAATTTGAGCAATGCTTTTTTGTCGAAAGCCTATTTCTGTAATACCACAAAATGTACACTTGGCTTTTTCTGCCCACCAACACCCTCGATTGGTTTCATACCATACCGCTTTTACCTTGTGTTTATAGTACTCTTCTCCCATGATCGTTTTTACCTGACGGGCATACGCTTGATAGTCAGCAATGGGGAGTTTTTCTAAAGGAGCTGCTTTCTGGGGCTTAATAAGCCTGTTGGGGTAAGGTCGATTACTGAGGGTGTGTTCAATAAAATCAATGAACGTGAGTTCGCTTTCTCCCTCAAAAATGTAATCAATATTTTCACTCAGGGAAAACAAGGCTTCGGCCTTTTCTCCTTCACAATAGCTACCACCTATAATAGTAGTTGTGTTTATCGCATGGTGTTTGATGTGATTGATAAAGGCAACAGCAGCGTTGATTTGATTACAAAACCCTAACGAAACACCCGCTATAGCATAGTCAAGCCCTGCAATGATGGCGCCTGCACACTGCGCAAACTGGTAACATTGTTCTTCTAGTTTTTGGTACTTTTCTAAATCAAAGGCGTGTCCGTGGTTCAAATACATCTGTGCCTTATTGGTAGGGCTTATGGTATGAAAATGCTCGTTGGTTTGGGCACTGTCTTCACCTAGTGCGGGTAAACCATACGCGCTTCGAGCAAACATTCTCTCGCCTAGCATCCAAAATGACGGGCTTTCCTGAATTTCTATGTAATCTTCTATCCCGATGAGGTTTGCCAACAACAAGTCCAGGTGCAATACATCAACCTTATACCCGTGTTCTTTAGCAATGGCTTGTAATAAATAAGGCCCCAAGGCTATGAAGCCAATATTATAAAAAGGGGGTACAATAATAAGTATGTCACCTTGGTTTACTGCTGAGTCAATTTGCTGCTTTAGATAACTCAATAAGTTGGCATCAGGTGTAGGTTGATTCATTTGATACTGTTTTTAGAGTTCGTAATTCTATGAAAACATTCTAGTACCTCAACCACTAAATACCTAACCCATTAGCTTAACAGTTAAGGTGCTGTATTTCAAGCAGATATTTAGTATCTAGAGCACCAGTGATAGTCTTTTTTACTTTTGTTTTACTCCCTACAATTCTATAAAATTAAGTGCTTACAACATAGGTAGTTGCCTTTTTCCTTCCCTTGCTTAAACAATACTCCGCAGTGATTTTAGTCAAAGTTGTTTGCTGGTTCTCAGTTATTTACGAATTTTAAAACTATTTAATTGGGTGTTTAGGCGTAAAACCGACACACTTTTAAAAATAAATTGAGTACGCAACCTTAATATAAAATACTGGTTTACAGCATTTAACAAGGTAAACATTTACTCGAATCAGCTATCGACTAAATACTATGGACTATTGTTAAACTCACCTATTAGTTATTCAAACTCTTGATATTACTTAAAATTTTGACTGCACGTTTCCATTGTAAAGTTTCCTGGGCTTCTCCTTCTTTTTTAAAGAAGTCCATTACATTTTCAAGCTGCTTGTATATTTTCACCTTTTCTTCTATAGCTTCCTCGTCGCACTCCAGCAAAATATTGGCATAGTCAATCAGAGCTTCAAACTCAAACCATTTTACTTGTTGTTTTTGGGCAAGCTTCAGCGACTCCGTCATTTGCTCTTTTACCCTTGCACTTAGGCGTTGGTCTGCAGCATAATAGCTAAGCGCCAACCGTCTGGTAACCATAGGCAGTGTTCCCCATTCTTCGTGTTTTAAACAACGCTGTACTGAGTTTTCCATCAAGTCAATGGCTTCTTGTACCATTTCGTGATTCAGGTAAGTTTCGGCAAGGTAAGGTTCAAAGTAGCCTAAAGCATAGTGTTGCCCAGACGCTAAAGAATCTTTTACATACTGGGCAGCATAGTCATACTTGTTATTGCTCCAGTCGCTTAGCATCAGCAAATGAATAGTGACCCAATTTCCTTCTGAAAGCCCCGCGTGTTTGGCATTATGATCTGTCACTGCTTGTTTCACCATATTTTTGTCTTGCCTCAGGCTTCCTATAATGCCCTTGTAGTTGTAAGACAAGGTAGTAGTTACCAGGTGTTTGGTTTGCTCAGCCCAGACAATGGCGTTTTCTATGTAACCAATGGCTTTATCAGGATAACCCAAGCAGCAATAAATACGCGCCAAAATAAAGTTGGCGGCACTTTTAGCCTCCATCCCATGGGCAATGCCTATTTCTACATCTGTTGCCTCATTGTATATCTCTAACACTTTTGTACACACTTCTTTTGCCAATGCCCAATCACCATCAATTAAGAATGCCTGAGCAATCATAGGCGAAATGGCCACTTCTCTCAAACGGTCACCTGTAGTTCGGGCACTTTGTAGTATCTTCTCAGCTATTTTGCGCGCATCTTTACGCTTGGCATGAAAATGATAATTTAAAAATAACGCCCATTCAGTGTTGTTAGCCAGGGCTTCAAGGTTATGATTAGATAGTGTGCTATCCAGTGTTTTTACTTTATCTATCAATTCTTCATTGCGCTTGCTCGTTTGCAATACGCTTTTTCCACCAAAACCCTCAATGGCCATAAATGCAGGCAACACGGTGTTGTTCAAGGTAAGTTCAGTTTCAATTTTTGTAGTCAATGATGTAATCTGCTCTACCCAACCTTTTACTTTTTCATTTACCAATAAAGCTTCCTGATTGGATGAACCATCGACTTGTTTTTTCACCATTTGCAACCCATAATCAGCCGCATTTGAAAATAGTTCGGCTCCGGCAAAATGTCTGGCTACTTCAAAGGGGTTCTCATCTTTTATGTGAGGAAACTCACCTTCCAACGTAGTGGCTATGCGTTGGTGAGTATCTTTCTGTAGGGCGTTGGGCATACCATCATACGCTGCATCACGAATAAGGGCGTGACGGAAAATGTAACTTTCGCCCTGTACACGTCTTTGACGATAGACCAAATCGGCATTCATGAGCTGGTGCAAATCGGCTTGTACCAATGCTTCGTCACGCAACGAAGACCGGACTAATAAATCATAGTCAAAATTGCGCCCAATGGCAGCCGCGAGTTGAGCAGTTTCTTTGGCTAACCCCAACTTGTCTAAACGAGCATTGAGTAACGCCTGTAGGGTCACCGGAACAGCTTCTTCATCTAGATTTTCTTGCAAATGGTATTCATCATTGTCTAATACCAAGTATCCTTGCTCAAGCAACATCTGACTTAATTCTTCTATAAACAAAGGTATACCGTCGGCTCGCTCACTTATGTATTGTACAGTGGGGTCAGTTACTTTTTTGCCTTCCAACACTCCTTCAATCAAGTTTTTCACCGAATTGATTTCCAAGGGCATCAAGTCCATCACTGTCAAGTAGTTGTATACCCAAGAGGGTTTGAAATAAGGACGAGTAGTGAGCAATAACAAGTAGTTTTGCTGGTCTAAATTATGTAACAATCGCTCTAGTAACTCTTTACTGGTAGGGTCGAGCCAGTGCAGGTCTTCTACTATCAGTAAAAAATGTGCCGACTCTCCGAGGTTGAGGATGAGTTTTTCGAGCGCATCCATTAAAATTTCTTTTTGTTGCTCAGGAGTGGGCAATTGCATTGCTTCATAAGTATCAGACAAGGGTACCGATAACCAAGAACAAAGTATAGGCAACGCCATTTTTGTATCGCATCCTGCCTGGGTCAATACATCTTCTAGCCTTGCTATATTAAAGTCTTGGTTTTCACCTTCTTGCAAACCCCAATGTTTGCGCAACATGTCAAAAAATGGGTACAAAGCATTATTTTCATGTTCAGGCAAACAACGGCACTCTGCTACTACTACCCCTTCTTCCCGAAGTTGTTTTTTACACTCATAGGTCAAGCGTGACTTACCAATGCCTGCTTGCCCGCTAAATAGTACAGCTTGCCCCTCTCCTGCCTTTACTTTTTGCCATTGCTGTACAAATACTTGATGCTCTTGCTCTCGTCCTATCATTTGTCGCCCGGCACTTTGTGGGCGCAAAAAAGACAAGGCTTCAGTTTGCCGTTCCCCTACCAGCGCATACACTTTAAATTCGCCTGCTATATTAGGAAAATAACAAGATTCGGCTACTTCAAATTCAAGAAAAGGGTCTAGTAGTTTTTTGGTCGTTTCGCTTACCAACACCGATTGTTCCTTGGTTTGATACAAAAGGTTAAAGGCCACATTGGGCGTAAGCCCTTCAGGGGTATGCGCTTGTTTTACTACTACTTCGCCAGCGTGCAAACTTACCCTGATGTCGAGCGAAATACCATGCAAGGCCTGCAGCAATGCACTGCGTTTTTTGGTTTGGGTAACTAGCTCAAGTGCAGCTCTTCCGGCACGCCGGGCGTCATTGTCGCTTACTTCGGGATAACCATAATATATACAAATATTGTCGCCCAGGCTCCCTGCTATGTGTCCTCCATAACGTATGGCAATGTCACGGCACCCGTTGAGTTGATCTTTCTGAATGGTATCTAATAATTCGAGGCTCAAGTCATTGTTATCAGACAACACCAAACTTAACTTTACACAAAGTACTGTAATCTGTCGTTTTGCGCTACGCCCCACTACTACGTCTATGTCACTGTCCAAGGTAGGATCATCTTCATGATCAGCCAGTTGCCCGGCAGATTCACGAGCTAATTTACCTACTATAGAGCTAAAGTTAATGTCCAGATAGTCTTCATACAATTTGGCAGCATCTCCTGCCCTTGACTGAGGATTTTTTTCGAGTACCCGGCGCAGCAAACTTGCCAGTGAGTGGTCTAAAATTGCGGCAGGTAGCGGTACGTTGCTTGCCTGTAGTTGTTGTTGAAATATTTCAGCAATTGAATCGCCTTCCATCACTGTTTTTCCGGTCAGGCATTCTATCAAAATTAACCCCCAAGCATATAAATCAGACTTTACGGTAGGCGGTTCGCCTCGAAGCTGTTCAGGGGCACTATAGCTAGGAGTACCTACCATTTCTTTGGTGAGGGTCAGGCTTTTATAGTCTTTGGTACGATGCTCTTGGGTAAACGCTCCAATGCCAAAGTCTAAGATTTTGATATGACGTTGCGACCCGGTTTGAGACACCATTAGGTTTTGAGGTTTAAGGTCACGATGCACAATGCCTTGGTCATGGGCACAAACCAAGGCGTCTAACGCCTGTCCCATTAAGACTCCTGTCTCGGCAGCAGGTAAAGCTCCATTACGAATGATATAATCTTTGAGCGTTTCGCCAGCTACATACTCAAAAACGGCAAATAGTTCTCCTGTTTCTGTATAGCCTTTATCTAATAATTTTACTATATGGGGATGATTAATTTTTGCACTAAGTTGGGTTTCACGCTCAAACCGGGCTTGTTGATGCCTATGCTTTTGCTCATCAATGCCTGCATCATTTTTCAGTACTTTAATAGCAACCAACTGCCCTGTATTGCTTTGCTTGGCTTTATATACCAAACCAAAGCCTCCTTCTCCGATTTTTTCTAATAGCGTGTAATTCGGTATTGATGGATTTATCATCACTTTCTTAGGGATTTACATGAACCTTACTTTATTGAGGAATTATTACATGAGCTTCAGGAAGGATAGCCTTTTTTATTAAAAATAGCCAGATACTTAACCAAGATAGAAAGTATTGGGGCAAAAAGCAAAATAAAATTCTAAAAAAACCTTGTAATAACACCTTGCAATTAAGCCTTTCACCAACCACAAAACTCCCTCTTTTTCAACTACTTAACTTATCTTCTCAAACTTTTAGCACCTAAGGTTTAAAATAAAAGTGTGGCGCTTATTTAGCTGAGTGTTACAACAGGGTGAAATAGGGTGAAATATTTTTATCGGTCTTATATGGGTATTTTTGTAATGAAGGCATTAGAACTATTTTATATAAGAACATTACACGATATGATGAATGATAAAAAAATGAAAATAACACGGGATTACTCACTTTCGGTGTATCAGTGTATCCCTGAAGAAAAGTTATTTTTGATATTACTGGCAAGTGTTAGTTTTTTCTTTTTCACCCCCTCTTTATTTTCAGTAGCCATCATAAGTATCACATTTGCTGGAATGCTCTACATTTCTCAACAAAAAGCCTTTTCACCTGCTTTTCAAACGATACGTTCATTACATCAACCCAGAGAAGCTACCCCCTCTCACCCACAAGAGCCTGCACCTACAGGCGAGCTTGCCAGCTTTAAAAAACAAATGATCAACATGCTTATTCATGATCTTAAAACCCCTTTGAGCAATATCATTAGCCTATCAGAAAATGGTCAATCAGGCAGCGATATGGAGCGCATTTATCAGTCAGGGACTCACATGCTTGATTTAATTATGAATATTTTGGATGTAGAAAAAATAGAAGAGGCCAAACTTCCTATAAACCCTGTACCTCACCAGAGCTCAACTCTGATCGACAAAGCAATTGCGCAGGTGGAGGGCAAAGCACAGGCTAAAAACATCATCATCCAATCACCACCTCACCCTACTCAAGTAGCCGCTGACAGTCAGTTGGTCAAAAGAATCTTGACCAACCTATTGAGTAATGCTATTAAGTACTCGCCTCAAAACAGTGAAATATTGGTGGAAACCCAACAAGTAAACGCTGACACTGTCAGGTTTTCTGTCAGTGACCAGGGATGTGGAATACCACAAAAAGCTCAAAAAAATGTATTTGATAAGTTTTACCAGGTAGATCACTCACCCAAAATCAGTGGGGCTTATTCTACTGGCATAGGCCTCACCTTTTGCAAACTTGCGGTAGAAGCACAAGGGGGTACTATTGGTGTTCAGTCGCAAGTAGGTAAAGGTACTACATTTTGGTTTACCCTACCCGCTGGCAAGGTGAGTCAACCTAACAACACCTCTGTGCTCAGAAAAACACCCACTGCCTGTGCTCCTTGCTCCAACTATTTTACCTCACAGGATAAAGATTTACTCACTCCTTGGTTAGTACAACTGAGACAGTACGAAGTATACCAACTGAGTAAAATAAAAGGCATACTCAAAACAATGACATTTGAGCAAGAAAGCATCTACAACCGATGGAAAAAACAACTTGAACGAGCACTTTATACCAGCAACCAGGAACAATATGAGTGGTTAATTAAGTAAACCAACAACCTATCTATACCTCAGCCAATTACCTTCTTCTTTGCGGCCAATCCTACAGCCCATGTACTTTGATGTAATCACCCTGTTTTTTAGAGCAGGCATTTGGTAGATTTTACAAAATAAAGGAATACATAAAGAAGACGACAGAACTATGAAGAACTATAAAAAAACACCGGCACAAAAGGCAGTAGAGCTCATGAATGCCGCAGAAAGCATATTTTATGAAGAGAAGTATATTTTATCGATTGAATATTACTCTCAAGCCATTCCACAAATCAACTCACCTTCTAACCTGGCTTATGCATTATATATGCGTGGTTGTGCTTATCACGAAACAGGCAATGTAATAGAAGCAACAAAAGATTGGAAAGAAGCCCAAAGGTTTGGTTTTGAGCTACCTGTAGAAATGGCGTAGTCAATGAAATGCTCATTTTTTATGCCTGCTTGCTACAGTTTATCATAGCTTTAACTCATCATGGTTGCCCCCGTGAAATACGATGAAATATTTTAAATCAAATGAACTATCTATATTTGTAATGTCATTAAAAATCAAGGCAAATACATTACTAACAAACGCATAGAACTATGACTAGCACACATTACTCTTCACACTCACCTATAAGTGCCATTAGTCTTATGGACACTGCTGAACAAGTATTTGACCAGGCAAAGTATGAACTGTCTATTCAGTATTATACTCAGGCCATTGCCCAGATAAATGCTCCTGCTAATTTGGCTTATGCTTTATATATGAGAGGGTGTGCTTATAAAGAAATTGGAAACAAAGACAAAGCCCGCCAAGACTGGGAAAGCGCTCAAAAATTAGGCTTTCAACACCCTTGGGGCATCAACCTTATCGCTCAGGCGCTTAACGATTAACTTTTAATTACTGCTTATATAAATATCTTTACTTTAAACCATCTGGTTCCAGCTTTTTTTGATCCAATACCAGTTATGCTTTTTTAATTTTGTGCTTACGCAAAATTAACCAACACCATACTTTGATATCAATCCTAAAAACCGCTTGCCAATACTACAATGTATGGTGTTTTTATATTTTGTATCCACTTTTCCTCTTATACAGTGTCAGTCCTTAGACACTTATTCATAAATTACTTATAATCAAAATTTTACAAACTTATCAGTGCCCCCCACTTAGTGAACCATCAACTCATTAAGTACAAAATCATACCATTAAAACAACTACTTTAGGGTCTTCATCCAAAATAGGTCAGGCAAATACTCAATGAAAATAGTGAAGTGAATAAACCTATTAAATCGTTATGAATTTGCCATCAAAGTAACTACCTTGATGCTTAATTTAAGTTGTTCAATAAGAGTTTGTCTAAAAATCATTTGTTAGGTGTAAAATAGTCTTTTTTGCCATATTTCTCAGTGCCATAAGGCGTGTTTTGAGCATTTTTGTGCCTAAAATACATTTTCTTTTACCCTTCTAATTAACCTTTTAAACAAACCCGCATCAAATCTGAAAAATAATGAAATATCTTAATGGAATTTTAATGTTGGTTATGTTAGTTGCTTTTACAGCCTGTGGTGGCAGTGGTGATCCTAAAGCTACACTAACAAGTACTCCGTGGGCGTTGGATATAGATGCTGCCATGAAAGACATGCCTAAAGAGCAATTGGAAAAAATGCCTAAGGCAATGCTGGAAAAAATTACTGAAGGCTTAAAGAAGACTCGTTTTAACTTTAAAAAAGATGGTACCATGGAAATGACAGGTGGCCCTATGGGAAAATCTCTTACGGGCAGCTGGAAATTGAGTGATGATGGTAAAACATTGACCATGACTCAAGGAGAAGGTGGAGAGGCCATACAAAACAAAATAGTAGAGCTATCATCAAAGAAACTTGTTTTTGAAGCTGACAATAATGGCAAAAAAACCAAAGCAGTGTTGGTGCCTGCAAAGTAATAGGCGGATCATCAAAAATGACCAAGCTACAAAAATAATCAAGCCTTCTCTGACAAACCAGAGAAGGTTTTTTTATGCAAAAAATAACCAGTTTAATACAATAGCCTCTCCCCCTCTCCGTTTTGTTATGGTTTATAAAACCGTACTGTATTTTTTATTCACTTTTTAAATCATTTCAATGATGACATTCACTATTGAATTCGAGTCTTTAGACCGCATTGAGGGTAAAGAAGGGCGTAGCAAACTGTTGGCTACCCAAAGCGAGTTGTACCAAGTATTAACGCGCCTGAAACAAGCCGTCAAGACTCGGTATGAAGTAAAACCCGATCGTATGGACTTGCACATAGAAATTACCAAACAACGCAATGATCCAGAGTTCAAAAAGAAAGCTGAGGAAATTCACCAAGCTACAGTTGATTTGAGCAATGAAAGTAATTGGGGTTTTTTGGGCAAAGCCTTTGTGCTTTGGACACCTGAAGTACCCAGTTATGGGCAAACCCACATCACCATTGCTTTTTTTGGTAATTATCCCAAGCCAGCACTTGATGACTTACGAACAATGGTTGCTTCGATAATTAAGTAAACTAAGTATAGTTGGAACCGTGGAGGTTAGGGAGGTTCCATACTAATTGATAAAGTTTCAGGGACTAAGTTTTACCCTGTTTAAATGCGTTGGGTTCATCACGATGAATCGGGATTTAGAAATAGAGTTGGTTCAATAGCAGCTAACAAGTTTATAATTCTGCTAGTTAGAAACCTGCGGGATTTACAATAGCAAAAGCAGTGGAGCATTGAATATCGCTATAGAACAAAAACTGTATTGCTTTGCCATATCACAAAACAACACAGTTAAACTTTAGTAAGTACTGGTACTGAACTAGTCTACCATAAGCAAGTTATTCCTACTTACGGCTTATAGCTCATTACTATTTTTTATCTTTATCTTTCTTCTTGACAGCTTTTTCTGCTTTCTCAGCCTTTTCCTTTTGCTCAGAAAGCAAACGGTTCATTTGCAGCGAATCAAGTTTGATGCTTTTCTCAAGGGCATTACGAATCCCATCGAGGTTATCGTTAAACTCACCCATTTGCATTAATACCTGTCCCATCTGATCATTGGCACCAAAACCACTCATTTTCATGTTTTTACGGAAGGTTGCCTTAATATCTTCCCACCTGGCCGCTTCTTCTTCGGTCAATAACTCATTTAACTCTTTAAATTTCAGTAAATTAGATTCTGCTCCAGAAGTCAATGTTTGGGCTTCGTTTTCGTAATGTGACATAATCAAAGTTTGCAGTTCTTCATTGGTCATAATGGGTTGTATTTTTTCTGCAATTTTATTCATATTACGATAAGACCCTTGTAACTTAAAAGGTGGCTCAGTACGAAACTCATCTGCCTGGGCAGCCGAACGGATATACTCCAGATTATTTTTGAGTACATAATCGCGCACTATTAACAACTTTTTCAATACATTGATATATTCAGCCACTTCATCAGACGAATAGTTGCCTTCCAAATCCATTCCTTCTTGATTGTCAGTTTCTGCCACACGTATCAAAGTATAGATGTCTTTTTGACTGCGTGTAGCAAGCTTGTTTAGAATAGGGCTTGAAGTAAGCGAGTTTTCTATATAACTCATCTCAAAAGCGGTGGCTGTTCCGCCAATAATATCACCCAAGTTATAAGTATCGGCACGGTTGGCAAGCATATCTGGTATTTGAAACTTGTCGCCCGATTCAGTATACGGGTTTCCTGCCATTACCACACATACTTTGCGCCCACGCATATCATAAGTTTTGGTTTTGCCCTTATATACGCCTTCTATTTTTCGCTGACCATCACACAATGAAATGAACTTTTGCAAAAACTCAGGATTACAGTGCTGAATATCATCTAAGTAAATCATTACATTGTCTCCCATCTCAAAGGCAAGGTTTAACTTGTTTACCTCTTCACGGGCACTGGCATTGTTGGCTTCGGTAGGGTCGAGCGATGTTACCTGATGCCCAATGGCTGGTCCGTTGATTTTCATAAAAATAACTCCCAAACGATTGGCGATATACTCCATCAGGGTGGTTTTACCATAACCCGGTGGCGATATAAGCAACAGCATGCCCATTAAATCAGTCCGTTTGTTTTCGCCCACTACCCCTATTTGCTTGGCCAGGTTATCGCCCACCAGGGGCAAATATACTTCGTCAATGAGTTTGCTTCGAACAAAAGATGATAACACTCTGGGCTTAAACTCATCAAGCCGCAGTGTTTTTCTGAAGTGATCGGTCAACTCCTTTTTCAAGCGAATATACTCCAGGTAAAACGGCACATTGTACTGCTCAAAATAATTAAGCTTGAGCATAAAGTCATTATAGTTGAGGTGGTAGGTCTTGCTTTCTATTACTCCATGGTTACCCAACATGCCGCTTACATTGGTTACCACTGAGGTTTCTATCACCAGGGCTTGGTCATAAGACTCGTGAAAAAGCAATGAAGCTGTTTCGTCAATGTATTCATCTATAAACTCTACCTCTTTGTTCAGTTTAGACTGATGCACAAAAGCGTGTACCCAGGTTCTGATAAGTTCAAATTGCTCTAAAGGTACTTTAGACAGTTGTTTGAGCGAGTCTTTGTATATAGACAGGTTTTTATTACTACGCAATTGCTCTAAAAACCCATCATGAATCTGGGCTGCCTCTTTACTAATGATAAAAGCATCAGAAACAGTCAGTTCATAAAACAAGTATTCTCCGGCAAGGTCAGCTATTTCTATATCAAAGAGGCTGGTTTCTTCCAAAAACTGACGTATTCCGCTACTAATATCATGGATCAGATCGCCAAATTCACGGGTATTAGGAAAAACCTGTAAAATAACTCCAATGCCTTTCAAACGGTGGTTTAACAATTGTTTTTGGTCGCGGTCAAGGTACTTTTGCCAATAATAAGCGGCACAAGCCCTGGCAATAGTAGGATAGCGTAACAGTTGAATGTTTTGATTGAGTTTTACCAAAGCACCCAATATTTTAGCGGCATCCTGATCGTGCGTGCCCTTTACATACCCTTCACTATAACGCGATGCCATAAATTTTTGCACCAACTCCAAAAGCCCTGCTTCTTCTAGTTGGTGTAGATCGGCTATAGCAGGAACCACCACCTTTTCGCCTTCGTTACCTTCATCTGCCTGCACTTCGTTAGAGGAGGAGGCATCGCTGGCTTCCTGGTATATTTTATAAGCAAGGTACTCAGCTCGGTATACTTTTTTGTTTTCTGACACCAACTCCTGACTCCAGGCTTCTTCGGTGGCAAGAAAAGCCTTGTTGTCTATCTTCTCAAAAAAATTGGTGCCAGTCAGGTGGTAATACATCCCATCTGCCTTTTGAATAATGGTAAGGTCAAGGTTTTGTACATTGACCGAGAAATGATGGCGGCCAAATTTGATGACATTTTCGCCCGACACAAACATTTCCTGACGGTCTTTGAGTTGACGGACTGCATCTTCTTTGATGGTTTTGAGTCTACTTTGAATCTCATCAGCTTTTACTGAGTCTTCCAGCTCTACCAGTTTTTTGACAATGTCGCGAGTTTTGTCAATCATCAAATCTGCCGCAAAATACCCGTTGATTTCATTCACAGTTTCAAATCCCTTGATACGGTTTTGAATGCCTTTCAAGATACGGTCGGCAGAACTCTGCAAAGCAGTAGCCCTTTTGTTGCGGGCTTCTATCAAAGACAATTTCTTTGCCTCAAAAGCACTGTATACTTCTTCGCGTTTTTCGGTCAATTGGACAATAAATTCATCAAACTCCACAAACTTCCCTTCGAGTTCTTCTAACTGTACCATGAGTTTAGTCAGGTATTCTTCTGCTTTCTCAGGAGTATCCGCTATGTCCAAATAGTTAATCACCCCTTGGTTGATCAACTTGATCTGCGCATTAAACTCGGCTATTGCTTCCACACTCATCAAGTCTTTGCGCTTGGTTTTTGCCGCAGACTTCACTTGATTTAGACGAGCGTAAATGGTAGAAATATTTTCAATAATCTTAGTAGTTTGGGTAGAGTCCTCAATCTTCAGATTACTCACAATATCTATTAACATTTCCAGTTCTTTGCCTGCTTCGTCAATATTTTGCTCTATCTGAGTGATCTCCATCACCTTCGCTACCTTTTCTATCGCCTCGCTTTGCTCTTCTACCTTCTTTTTATAAAAGTCGAGGGCAGTTTCTTTGAGCAAATGTTTGACAGTCTTTTCTGAGACGTGCAGGGTGCGCTCTTCCAGCAATTGCTCAAACTCTTCTACCAATGGCAAGTTTGTATAACGTAAGTCTTTGAGCGAGATAGTTTCTCCTCGCAAGCTTCTGAGTTCAGCCAGTAGTTTTACAAACTCGTCTATATCTCGAAAACGGGCTTGCTTTACTTTGTCTTTAACCTCCTCTATTTTCCCCGATATTAAGTTGATTTGCTCTTCCGTGTTTTTCTTTACCCGCTGCACCTTTTCAAACTCATCGATGGCTCCTGATGCAGTGTCACGAATAGCACTCACAGGCTCTTGTATCTCAAAAGCTTCTGGGTTGCTCAACCAATAATAAGTATCTAAAATATCGGTCGTACGCTTTACCAGTTCCATATAAAGCGTAGTATAAATGTCTTCTTTATGAATAAGGTTGAGCACCTGGGTTGCTTCTGCCATTGCCCGCACAATGTCTTTGTTACCTACCTTAAACAAAAAGTTTTCGGTAGACACCGGTGGAATATAGTCAGGGCCTACATAAGGAGTTTGCCAGACTTGTATCACATGGCTTTTGCTTGGCTCTGAGGTTTCGCGGAAGTAAATCATTTCCCCCTCTTCAAACAATGAATAACCATCGCAAACAATCGGGTTATCTACTTTTTGGGCAATAATGTTGTAAGAAAGCAATACATAAGACCCTTCTTGATCATTATGAAATACATATAAGAAGTCTTCCCCATTAGGTGCCGGAACAGTCTTTTCGTACAGCAGGTTTTCTGATACATTCTCGAATACCTTCAGTTCGCCCGACTGTAGATAATAACCATTAGAAAATATCAAGCCCTGACTATCTGGCAATAGTATGCAAGCCTCTTCTATTTTATCAATGCGTACCACCTGATTTAGTTTTTCATTGAAAACCAGGTAACGGTATTCATTTTCGAGATAAGGGCGTATTTTAAGTAAAATAAGGTTGCCCAAATCGGTATATAAAATTTCGGCATCGTCCAGGTTCTGATCTTTGTGCTCTACTTCTTCGGCATAAATGCCTTCTCCTGTTTCGGTATTATCTTCTACTTTAATCGTCAGGTCGCCTCCAATGGTTTCTACAAATACCCGATCTTCGATAGAGACATGCGGGTGCTGCCCGGTACGATGATAATCGGCACGGGTACGTTTCCAGTCAAACTGTTGCTGCGATGGATAAGTAAATTCGTGGGCACTGCGATCGTCTACATAAGCAATGGAGTCTTCGTTGATGATCCACTTAAACACCTTGATGTCTTTGCTTGATTTTCCGGTTTGAAAAACCATAAACAGCTTGCCTTGAATGATGGTAAAACGCATAAACACTGTATCACGGTAGTATTTATACATTTCGTCAAAACGCTCTTGAAAATTATCATCTGAAAAAAGCTTGTCTAAAGGCTCAGCATGAAAAGAGTGGTTTTTGTTATCATACCTATATATACTGAACACATCTTTGAGCTCAGTTTTTGACTTCATTCTTATATTGACATTGTAACCAAAGATAAAGTAAGCCCCAATGGGTACTACATCGCGAGGAATACAATTATTTTCGGTAGTAATGCGGTTGGTTGCAATCAGGTCTTGCTCTATAGCTCCAAAGACCTCTTTGCGTGCTTCGTTGAGCTTATGGAGGCGTTCCTGCAGGTCACGTCCTTGGTTATCAAGTCGTTGCCGGATAATCTCATAGGCTCCCCCTTCAAGTTTGGTCTCTTGTTTATTTTCTTCCGGGTTATTGTTAGTAAGGTTTTCTGCTACGTCTGCCATAGTGTTTGTTTACTTGGAAGTTATGCAGGCAACAAGCTTTTGGTGTACCTGTTGCCTTGATAAAGGTCTGAAAAACAAACAGTTTCAAACGGGGTGTTTGAAACTGTTCATCCAGAAGGTGGTATACCTTCCTTCATTCACTTACAAAAATTTGCTGGCGTTTTCATCTGCCAAACCTATTTTTTTAGCCATGTCAAGCAAGCCCTTCAGGGTTGTTTGAGTAGCATTATTTTGGGTCATTCCAGACATTTTCAAGATCAAAGCCGAGATACTCAAATCTTTAATATCTTTAGCGCTTATTTTCATATCTGCAATATAGTCTCTCAACTTGCCTAGTAATGAAGCACCTTCACCGTTTAGCAAAGCACCTTTCAGTTCGCTGATAGTTTGGCTCCCATTTACAAACGTATCAATGGTTTTGCCACGACGAATTACATTCATAATGTTTTCGTAGAACATTGTTTCGCCACCGACAATATCAATTTTACTATTTTTGAGGGCTTCTGCCATTGCCATTGCCTGTGCTTCGGCAATTGCTTTTTGTACTTCTACATTGGCAAGTTCTACTTTGGTATCTTTTTCAAGCTGCAAACGGAACTCTTCCCGCTCTCTGCCTACCCCGTCCATTTTCTGCATTGCATCGGCGTTTGCCGCAATCTTTTTGGCCTCTACCAATGCTTTAGCTTCCATTGCTTCGGCTTCGGCAAGTCCTTGCTTGCGAATAGACTCTGCCTTGGCTTCTGCCACTTGTGCTTCTACAAAGCCCTTGGTTTTTTCGGCTTCGGCTTGCGCTATCAACACATCGGCTTCGGTCAAGCCTTTCTTCTTTTGTGCTTCAGCCATGGCTTCTTCTACTTCGGCTTGTGCCAAACCTTTAGCTTTTTCAGACTCGGCTATTGCCAAGGCTTGTTTCTTATCGGCTTCAGCACGTATTTCTAAAATTTTAGCTTCAGCAATTCCTTTTTCTTCCAACACACGGGCTTCAATCTTACCCTTTTCTTCCAGTAATCTAGCCTCAATATTACTCTGCTCTTCAAAGGCTGCATTTTCTGCGGCTTTTTGTGCTTCAATCCCTTTAGCCTCTGCAACAGCTTTTTTCTCTATAATATTGGCTTCGGTCACCCCTTGATCTTCCATTGCCTTGGCTTTTGCCTCCATTACCCTGGCTTCGGCAAGCCCCAACGAGGCCGACTCTTCTGCCTGGGCATCTGCCATTAGTTTTTTAGATTCAGCATCTTGTTGGGTTACTTTGTATCGGGTTTGAGCTTCCAACTCGTCTTGTTGGGTTTTCAACTCCGCAGAACGCTTGGCAGCTTCAGCAGCTTTTATTTGCTCTACCAACGCTACTTCTGCTTCGTTTTCGCGCTGTTTCATTGCCACTTGGTTGTTACGCTCTACTGCAGCGTGGGCACGGGTATCTTTTATTTTTTCTTCTTCTTTTACCGTTTCTACCTCTACTTCTACCCGTTGTCTTATCAGGTCCTGAATTTCTTTTCGTTCTTTTTCCAGTATTTTTTCTTTGCCAATTTGTGCCTTTTCTACCTCTTCCAAACGTAAATTTTGAGCAAGTTCCTGCTGTTTTTTCACATCTTCTATTTCTTTTACCTCTTCTTTTTCCCTTCCTTTCACTGCGCGCATTTTCTGACGGGCATTTTCTTCTTCTACCAATTGCTGCTCCAACTCGGTCTTCTTTTGTTGTTGCATGTTGTCCCTTGCCATTTCTTCGGCAACTTTTATGCGTTCTGCTTCTTCGCGGTCTTGTTTGGTCTTAATCTTGGTTTGTTGTTCGGCTTCTTTAACGGCTACTTGCTCCGCATAAAACAATTCTTTTTCGCGGGCATCAGCGTGTTGTTGCCCCAATACCGCTTTTTCTTCGTTACGAATCTTATCCGCCAATTTTCGTTCGCGGGCAGTTATTTCGGTGATTTTCTTGATACCTTCAGCGTCCAAAATATTGTTTTCATTCAAGGAATCTAATGGGGTTTGCTCCAAGAAGTCAATAGAGGCAGTATCAAGGACATAACCATTCAGGTCTTTGCCAATCACTTCCAGCATTTGCGACTTAAATTCGTTTCTTTTGTCGTATAGGTCTACAAAATCAAATCGTTTACCAACAGTTTTCAAGGCTTCCGAAAACTTAGGCTCAAACAGGTTTTGTAGCAAATTAACGTCTGAGGCGCGGGCGCAACCAATAGACTGGGCTACTTTTTTTACTTCATCTTCTTTATGATTTACTCGAATAAAGAATACTACTTTGATGTCAGCCCGGAGGTTATCCTGACAAATCAAACCATCTTTACCAGTCCGACTAATGGTAAAGCTTTTGAGCGAAATGTCCATGATTTCCAACTTATGGAAAACAGGAAGCACCATCATTTTGTTAAAACTTACTTTTAGGCCACCTGAACCAGTTCTTACCAAAGCCTTTCCTTGTGTAGCTTTTTTAAAGAATTTTGCAAACATTGCCAGCGTACCGAATAAGATCAATACAATGGTTCCGACAATTATTAAAATCAATTCAAATCCCATATTACTAAAGGTTTTCTGAGTTATTAGGTTAAATTAAATTTATATGATTAAATCACTTTTTGAAGTGTTAGTAAAATTCAGGTTTAATGATCAAAAGGCTCGATCAGATAAATCTCTTGTTCTTCGTTGTAATGCACTACCAAAGCTTTGTCTCCACTCTTAAAGCTGTTACCCTTGGTAGCTTTAGCTCTAATAGTTAATAGTGCTCCTCTTTCACTTTTCACATCTGCCTGTCCCATCATTGCATCAGTAATGGTCATACTCGTAATACATATTTTTCCTATTACATCTTCATTGCCTTTAAACTCGTTTACTTCATCTTTGAAAGCTCCCCGCAATGGCTGAGTAGCTGCTTTGGCAATGAACATGCCCACAAAGAAGTTTACTGGAAATAAAATTAAAGAAAAAGCGGTCGATCCCATTCCCAGATAGGGAGTAGTGCCTTTGCCTAGGTAAGAGTGTGCCATCATTGAAATAGCCCACATAGATAATATTGCCACACTCATGACAATCATAAAGGGCACTTTGCCAATATTGAAAAAACTCAAGGTAGTAAGGAACCAACCAGCCCCACCACCACTTACATCCGTATCAGCATCTGCATCTACGTCAGCATCTACATCAGCATCTACATCAGCATCCACGTCAACACCTACGTCTACATCCACATCTGCATCTACGTCAATATCTAAGGAGTTGGTATCGAACACCCCAATAATGACAGTAAACCAATACAAAAATACAAACAATAATAAAGTTGTATAGGCGATATTTGATCCAGAAAAAGCGGTATTTATCAATTCACTCATAAGATTGCGGGTATAGTTATCCAATATTACATAATTTTTACATTATGTAATTCAATTAAGGAGAAAAATAATGAAATTGTAATTGGAAACTATTCTTTTAATTTTTATATAAGGCGTGAGCCGATCACTTAGTTTTTAGTAAACTTATAATTCATAAGTTGAGTATGTTTACTTTATCTGCTAGGTAAAAGTTACATTATTTGATAATCTTTAATTTAGCTTTTTTGCAACTGCTTATCTTTTAAGGATATATCTAAGAAAAAAAGTCACTTTACAATGATACTATTTAAGCAAAAACCTACAAGTGTACTTTATGATCGTTTCGACCGATGTGACAATTCACAGCTTCTTTTTAATACCTTAATTCTTTTTAGTTCCACCCTGCTATCTATTAGGCATAAGCCATCCCCTATAAACTCATTTCACTTTTTTACTCAAGAGACCTTTCAAGCAGATTTTTCTATTTCTTAACGAATTTCTTTTACTTTGTCTTCCTCTTCTTATACAGGTATTAAGAAGCAACGCATTTTTGAAAATTTTATATCTCAATGAAAGCATACATAGAAGAAAATAAGCAACGATTCTTAGACGAACTGTTAGATCTTTTGCGTATTCCGTCGATAAGCGCTGACAGTCAGTATAAGGACGATGTAAACAAAACGGCTGACTTTGTAAAACAAAAACTGAAAGATGCCGGGGTAGACAATGTAGAAATCTGCCCTACTGCCGGATATCCTATTGTATACGGTGAAAAAATAATTGACACTAGTTTGCCTACTGTATTGGTGTATGGGCACTATGATGTGCAACCACCTGATCCTTTAGAACTTTGGGACTCTCCTGCTTTTGAGCCGGTAATCAAAAAAACCAAAATTCACCCTGAGGGAGCTATTTTTGCCAGGGGTGCCTGTGACGACAAAGGGCAAATGTATATGCACGTAAAAGCGTTTGAGACGATGCTTAAAAATGACGTGTTGCCTTGTAACGTCAAGTTTATGATAGAAGGTGAGGAAGAGGTAGGCTCTGACAACTTGGGTATTTTTGTTGCCAACAACAAGGAAAAACTGAAAGCAGACATTATTCTTATTTCTGATACCAGCACCTACTCTATGGAGGTACCTTCTATCACTACTGGGCTACGTGGCTTGAGCTATATGGAAGTAGAAGTTACTGGGCCTAACCGTGACCTGCACTCAGGTACTTATGGTGGTGGTGTTGCCAACCCAATCCATACCTTGTGTACAATGATTGATTCGCTCAAGGATGACAACAACTATATTACCATTCCTGGGTTTTATGACGATGTAGAGGAAGTAAGTGCAGACGAGCGCACTCAAATGGCAAAAATTCCATTCAGCGAGGTAGAGTACTGCGCCGACCTTGACATTGATGCTGTAGAAGGAGAAGCGGGTTTTTCAACCCTTGAACGCACCTCTATTCGCCCTACGCTTGATGTAAATGGTATTTGGGGAGGCTATACAGGCGAAGGCGCCAAAACGGTGTTACCTTCTAAGGCTTACGCCAAAATAAGCATGCGTTTGGTACCTAATCAATCATCTGAAAAAATCAGTAAATTATTTGAAGACCATTTCAAAGCCATTGCACCTAAAAGTGTAAGAGTAAAAGTAACTCCTCACCACGGGGGCGAGCCAGCCGTCACTCCTACCGATTCGGTGGGTTACCGGGCAGCAAGCAAGGCTTTTGAAAAAATATGGGGAAAAACGCCTATTCCTAAACGTGAAGGAGGTAGTATTCCTATTGTGGCTTTGTTTGAAGAAGAACTTGGACTAAAAACAGTGTTGTTGGGCTTTGGCTTAGACTCTGACAGTATCCACTCGCCTAACGAGCATTACGGCATTGTGAATTACTTTAAAGGCATAGAGACTATAGCTGAGTTTTATCAGCAATATGTTGCCTTGGTGAAATAAATCAATTTATACCAAAAGCGAGCTTTAAAACACTCGTTTTTGGTGTTTTTTATTATTATTCTTCTTCGATAGTTTCATACAAAGTAAAAGCCTCTCTATACTTTTACCCTTTTGGATTATTAAAAGTAAACCCCTGATTGCCCTCATCATCGGTTTCGTAGGCAAGTTCCAGCCCTATTACATACATTAAATGTGCCTTGTCTATGTATACGGGTAAACCTTCCAGGGTATATTCATGGTCTTGCTCAGTAGCAGTGTCAAAGCCAAGCAAAAACTGCTGGCTTCCGGCACACCCTTTTCCGCGTATGCCTATGCGTAAGCCATATTTTTTGGGAATCTGTTTGCTTGCAATAATCTGGCGGGTGGCTTCCAGGGCTTCCGAGGTTACTGTTAATGGTAGTTTCATTTTATATTCTAAATAATTTTAGCCTGGATCAATGATGATAAAAAAAACTCCACTGATCTTGTACACCTTAGTATAATGGGATATGTTTGCGAAAGTAAAATTACACCATGTATGGCAGTTTGCAACCCAATGGTAAAACTTTTGCAAACATCAATCAACTCACAAAAATAGTAAAGATTAGAACAAGCTGGTGAATTGTACATGATTCATTGAAGGTTCTTTCAAATAAGTATTTAAAAAGTATGGATGCAGTAATCGAAATTATAAAAATTACCCTACCTGCCGGACTGGTATTGTACGGGATGTTTTTGGTCATTCGGTCGTTTGCCAATAAAGAACTGAACGAAAAATATGCAACAATTAAGGCAGAAGAGCAAAAAAGGCTGGTAGAAAACCGAAAAGAATCGCTCCCCATCAGGCTTCAGTCCTATGAGCGTATTTGTTTATTACTAGAGCGCATTTCACCCGGTAACCTCATTAGACGTTTACACCCTGGCGAGCTGGTAGTAGGCGCTTTCCAACAAGTATTGCTCAACGAAATCAACAACGAATTAAACCATAACCTCTCTCAGCAACTCTACATGTCTGACACTGCCTGGGGTATGGTCAAGCAAGCAGTACAAGAAAGCATTATGCTGGTAAACAACTCAGCTGCCATGCTCGAAGATGAGGCTCCAGGTATTGAACTTGCAAAAAAGGTATTGGAAAATGCCCGCGAACACGAAATTAACCCTACAGCAGCTGCACTCGCCTATGTAAAAGATGAAGCACGTGGTTTGTTTTAGGGAGTGAATAAAAAATCATACTTGATACGCTCATTCATCAATGCAAAAAAATCTACCCCGGATGTGTCTATTCGGGGTAGATTTTTGCCTGTAAGACTACCTCATCTCCTTTGCCCCTTTCCTTAAAAATTGTACCTTTACTTTACAACCCGTCCCTTAAGTTACAAACACTATGGAAGACAAACAGACATTTATTGCCCAGATGGAAAAGTTGATGCAACTCAACCACATTGGCGAAGCTATAGAAGGCACTTTGGAGTTTTTGGATTTACGTCCTGAAACTTACCTCCGAGATGCTGCAATGAAGCTTTCGGGAAGATGGGCAGTAATGAATGAAGCTATAGAAGACCAATTGGTAGATAAAGTAACTGAGGTAACTTATTTGAAGGAGATAAGGGA
The DNA here is from genome assembly GCF_000169175.1 of Microscilla marina ATCC 23134. NCBI lineage: Bacteria > Pseudomonadati > Bacteroidota > Cytophagia > Cytophagales > Microscillaceae > Microscilla > Microscilla marina. The sequence goes on along the minus strand of NZ_AAWS01000007.1, from coordinate 62,093 downwards.
AGACCTTGAACAGCTAAAAAAACTCATTATTCATACTATACAAGAAGATCAAACAGCACTTGCTCAACTCCCCCCACTGCCTAAGCTACTACCTCCCGATTTTAATCAACTGTTATTTGACCATAGTTTGCGCCCGGCTTTTACTGAAAAAGTAGCCAAGACTTTGTTTCTACAACACACTTCGGTCAATATATATGGCGAAGATGGTGCGGGCAAAAGCCGTTTGTTTACCGACTTGCTGAAAGCTTTGCGCCTGATTAGCTTTGATAACTACCGCCCAGTTTTTATCGATTTTAAAAATCACGCCTATGCTTATAATGATATGCTGCTTGAACTACACAAACAGCTGGGCACAGGGAGTGATGTTCCTACTGATTTTATGAGTTTTTTTGAGGAGATAGAACAACAAAATCGTTGGTACCTGCTATTTTTTTATCATTTTGACGCCATTCTCGACAACCCGAAAATAGACCCTGGGTTCAATGCTCACTTTTTTGATCAACTCAACGCCCTCAAAAACAAACGCAATGTTGGCTTGATTGTAACTACTCAGCAACCTCACCGTGGCTCTTATGTATTTGCCGAAGGGAAAGCTTATAGTAATTCATGGCTTAACCTAAAGATGGAAGCGATTCCGGCACTTACCGACATGCAGGTAACCATAGAGTTGGAAAAACGCTTAAGCAATGATTATTTTCAATGGCTACACCACCATCCTAATGAGCGTAAACAAATAGAACAAAAGATTAGGGAAACTCCTAACACTTATCAAATGTTGGTATTTTTGGCTGAGCAACTCAACGCCAAAGCCGACGAAGAAGTTAGGTTTGATGAAAGGCTCCATAAGTGGCAAAAAAAGTATGATGAGGCTAACAGCGAACAAAGAACTCCCGGAAAAACTCCTACAGAAAAATCGGGCTTTCAACTACTCAAAAAATCGTTGTCACCTTTGATTAACCTTTTTAGAGGCAAAAAATAGACACTGTAAACTTGAAAACCTTGAATTTTTCAGACTAAAAGTGCCAATAAACTATTGTCACCAACGTTGTATTGTTTGGGAAATCACAGCAGTTTGAGTATATTGTATAAGTGGTGTTCCTGTAAGGAATAATTAATTTTATTAAAAATCACACAGTTATCTAACCCAAGTCACAAATGACGGATAATAGCAACAAAAAAAGTTTTTGGCAGAAGTATAAATATATACTTCTTTTGACCCTCATCGTTCCTGTAGCATTGGTAATTATTCGCGCATTGCGCCCCGATAAAAAACAAGATACCAACCTCAGCAGTCAAGCTGATACAAATAAAAACATACTTGATACTTCCTCAAAAACAGATGCCAACCAAGCTAAAATAACTGATAAACAGAATAATACACCTCAAGATTCTTTGGAAAATAATAGCAAAAAAGAGGTGGTTGCTACTAAAGACAAAGTGGATCAAAGCAAACATGCTACCACCCAAAACACCCCTAGAAAACTCACCTCAAGTAACCCTTATATAGCGTATTACAAAAAGCAAGCTGCCAAAAACAAAGCTATTCCATCAAATGTGCATTTTTACTATCCCCCCAATAACAAAAATGTTCACGCGAAAAAAGGACGTATTTTAACTGCTCCTTCGCCAGTAAAACCTAAAAAGGTTAAAAAAACTTATAAAATAGAAGTATTGCCCGAACCTGCTGCTCAAATATTGTCTGACCAAGTAACCATTTATTCTGACATTGAGCTAGGTAAAACCTTGCTTGACCGTAAAGTAACCAAAGATGCTGATGGGTTGGTGAAAAAAATATACAAAACCCAAAAAGGCAAGGTAGGTGAGGTAGAAATGGAACTATGGATTTTGGCGCGCCACTGGCAACGTCAGAACGGGCGAATGATTAATAAGGTATATTGCACCAATGATGAGGGTAAGCTGGACTTACATAACCTGGCAGATGGTCGTTTGTATCTGGAACCATTACTGAGTGAGAAAAAAGCGCTGTTTGGTTCACTACAGCAAATACCTCAAAACAATAAAATTGAAATACTGGATACAGAAAAAAAGAAATTTAAAGCATACAATGATAATTATAACCAGTATACCTGGTTCAAAATCAAGGTAAAAGGTTATATCAAATGGAGTGGGGTACCCTCTACCAAAAAAGAGAGCAAAGACTAATAGTTGATTTACCCACTAAAAACACTAATTTTTGAATATTGATGAACAAGTGCGTTGAGAAACTGCTCCAATGATCATCAATATTCAAATCTCAGTTAGCATAAGTTATGCTTTACAAACTCATTCATTACTCATTATCAGCCACTTACCAACTACTATTTAGTAAAAAAAATAAATTAAATCCCCTCTCCCTCTCCTATAGTTTCAGACAAGTCAAATCCGTATATTTAGGTATAGAAATAAGTAGCAGCAAGTAATTAGCTATAAGCTACAAGTAAGGTTAACTCACTCATAGTATAACTGTTACACTTACTCATTAGGTATATTTAATTCTGCCTCGGTACTTATTACACTGTAAATTAAGTAAGTTGTTATTTAGTTCGAGTTTATTTTGTTTGCTGGCGATCTTTACAAATAGAGCATAGCCAAAGCTACGCGATTTTTGTAAAGAGAAGTCAGAGGGCAAAAGAAGCCGAAAAAAGCATAAGATATTTATTTTACAGTGTACTTATTAGTCAATTATTTTCCCACTAAAAGAAATAACACTATGCCAGAACTACCTGATTTGCAAGTTTTCAGAAGTAATCTACAGAAGCGATTTGTTGGAAAAACTCTCCAGATGTTTACCGTTCACAACCCCAAGAAATTAAATACGTCAGAAGAAAAGTGTAAACAAGCTTTAGAAGGTCAATGGCTCAAATCTGTCAAACGACACGGTAAAGAGCTCTTTTTTGAGTTCAACAACAAAGAAGTAATCGGTGTACACTTGATGCTCAAAGGACAATTTGTAGAGCTTCCCCACTACCAACCTACCAACCTCATTTTAGCATTACACTTTGACGGAGGAAAGGGTTTGGCTATTACTGACTCTATGAGCCTTACCAGAATAACACTTAACCCTCCCTCTCCGCAAGCCCCCGATGCACTAGACCTTGAGTTTAATATAAAGTACCTGTTGAATACACTCCATAAAAATACTAAAGTACCTGTCAAGTCTTTTTTGATGGATCAAAAGATAGTGCGAGGAATAGGCAATGCCTATGTAGATGAAATTTTGTGGGAGGCAAAAATTTCGCCTTTTTCACACTGCGATCAAATTCCCGAATCGGCAGTAAGAGAGTTACACAGACACATAAAACAAGTACTTAAAAACGGTGAAACTCAAATCAAAATCAGTCACCCAGATATTATTGCCGGAGAAATCAGAGATTTTATGAAAATACATCATCCTGACAAAACACACTCGCCTACTGGTGCCGATATACTGATTCAAAAACTTAACAAACGTAAAACTTATTATACCAAAGAGCAGGTGACTTATATAACAGAGCAAAGCCCAACAGTTGCCCAAAATACCCAAAGAACAGGTAAAAAGTCAAAGGGTGTAACCACCGCAAACAAACAATCTATTTTAGATGATTTGCCTTTTTGAGTAAGCCCCTACAGGCCACTCGGTACCCTTTCACCTGTGTTTTTAGCTGACAGTACAACTACTGTCAGCTTTTTTTATCTTTGGCGACTTTTGCCCCCTGACTCCCTCGTAAAAAAGTTAGATAGCTATCGCCATTTTCACGACTCGTCAGAAAACAAAACCGAGCTTTTCGCGAGCTCAACGAAGTTAATTCATCCAAATTAATAGGTAACTTAGCCCAGGTAAGTTTTATACAAAATTAATTATTATCATTTTATGTCCTATTTCAGCTTATAGCAGTGTTTTTGTAATTAATCTGGCATATATGACAGGCATCTACCGAACTATTCTCATACATACTTTGTGGTGGTTGAGCATGACTTGCAGCGCTCAGGTATCACGTACTTTTATTGTTCACCCCGAACAAAACGCATTGCACCACCTAAATACTCACCTAAGCATTTATGAAGATACCAGCCGCCAGCTTAGCTTTCAGCAAATCACCCAACCTCATTACCAATCATTGTTTAAGCCGTACAATAGTCAGTTAGCTTCCCCACTTAATCCTCAATATGTATATTGGGGTAAGCTTACCTTGCTCAACAAAGTAGCCCAACAAAACCATTGGATATTGCAAGCACCTGGGCACAACAGTTCGGTAGAGGTGTATATCTATCACGACAATGGGGAAGTACACATAAAAAAAGCAGGGCAATTTGTGGCAGCTGCTGACAAAGACATCAACGAGGCTACCTATTCGCTTATTCCTCTACACTTGCCTTACAACCAACCACACACAGTGTATATCAGGATTGCCACCTTATACAAGGAGGTACCTTCTTTTGACTTAAAGTTATACCATCCTGCATCTATCAGCAACTACCGCGAGTGGAAACGCTTTACACAAGGGTTGTTTCAGGGCTTTTTCTGGATTCTTATTTTGTACAACCTCCTTTTATTTTTTACCACCCGCAACACCCCTTATGGCTATTATTCACTTTACTTATTTTTTATTGCCCTTTATTCTTTGTATTTCCAGGGTTTTGTAAGAGAACACTTGTTGGGCTACTATACCCACTATAACTCTATCATATGGCTCTTGTCGGTCAATGGTACCTCAATAGCTTATTACTTGTTTTTGCGTTCTTTTCTGCATACGCCCCGTCTTATACCTACCACAGATGTTTGGATACGCTATTATATTGTCATCAGGCTGGGAGCTCTTTTTGTTGAGCTAACGCTTTATTATGGATTACAAAATGCGGACTTAACCAACCTGGTAACCTTAATAGTGGCGGGCATTGACGTATTATTTTCGCTGACAGTACTTACTATTTTATACCGGACCAAAGACAAAGCTGCCCGCTATTTTATTGGAGGAGGTTTGTTTTTATATACTACGGTTATACTACTTGTTTTTACACATGGGTATTCTAAACTACTATATGCCATTATTTATCAAGTAGGCACTACATTGGAAATTTTGGTATTTTCACTGGGGTTAGGCTATAAAACGCGCAAGACTGAACACGAAAAACAAGATGCTCAACAAGCCTTGATCGACCAATTACACGAAAAAGATGAGTTGCAACGTCAACATGCCGAAGAGTTAGAAAGCAAAGTATTGGCACGTACTAATGAGGTGAGACAACAACAGGAAGAACTTCTACAACAAACCGAACACCTGATAGAAGCAAACCTGGTAATAGAAGAAAAGAATAATAAAATAAACGAAAGTATCAACGCAGCCAGTAATATTCAGGCAGCTATATTACCAAGAATAGAACGGATAAAGAAAAGCATCCCTGAGCTTTTTATCTTTTTTAAACCACTGGATATCGTAAGTGGAGACTTTTATTGGTTTGGCACCTATGAAGACAATTTACAAGGAGGAAACGTACAATCACCCTCTAAAAAGATAGTACTGGCAGCTGTTGATTGTACCGGACACGGCATTCCTGGAGCTTTTATGTCTATTTTGGGAGATGTTTACCTTAATCACTTGGTAAATATTGAAAAAATAACTGCCCCAGACATTATACTCAACCGATTGCATAAAGGTATAAGACATACCCTAAAGCAAGATATCACACTTAATCGGAATGGAATGGACGTGAGTTTGGTGGTGATTGACCCTGAGCGTAAAACATTGGATTTTGCCGGAGCCAAAAATTCGCTTTTGTATGTCCAAAATGGCATACTTACTGAAGTGAAGGGTGATAAACAGTCGGTAGGAGGCGAACAACGGGAAAAAAACCGGATTTTTAGTAGCCATACCATAGACATACAATCGTCCACTATGATTTACTTATATTCTGATGGATACCAAGATCAGTTTGGAGGGGCTAATGACAAAAAGTTTATGAAAAAACACTTTCGTAAATTATTATTTAGCATACACCAAAAAACAGCCGCAGAACAACACGATCATTTAGAAACTACCTTGAACAATTGGATGGGAAAAGGTGGGCAAATAGATGATATATTGGTATTGGGGGCAAGGTTAGAGTTTTAGTGATCCTGCAAAAATAAGTTGAGCCATTAAAGTGTATCTTTTGCCCCCTGACTTGTCTTAAAAAACATCACATAGCTTTGGCTATGTTCATTTTTTTAAGATCATCAGAAAACAAAATATTTTCTTGAATCAGCTCACTTTATTTTTTACACATCACTTAGAAGAAATAGAAACCCTATAAACACAAAAAACCCATCTATTTAGATGGGCTTTGTTACTTAGCGGAATGGACGAGATTCGAACTCGCGACCTCCTGCGTGACAGGCAGGCATTCTAACCAGCTGAACTACCACTCCGTCAGCAAAATTGTGATGCAAATATACAACTACTTTTGTTGTATTTCAATTATTATTGAACTTTCTATTAAAAATAGAAAAACTATTTCTTAATTAAAACCCATCTAAGTAGATGGGTTTTAGCAATTTAGCGGAATGGACGAGATTCGAACTCGCGACCTCCTGCGTGACAGGCAGGCATTCTAACCAGCTGAACTACCACTCCGTCAGCAAAATTGTGGCACAAAGATACGGCGACTTTTTTAAAATGCAAGACCTTTACAAAAAAACTTATTTTTTTTCTTCTTTCTTTGTTTCTGTCACCTGGGCAGCCTCCTCTTTTTCAAGTGCTTCCTCCTCGGCTTTACTCATAAGCTTATTTTCTTTTTCGGTTTGTTGCTTTACCAGTTCCATATCTATCTCCAGACTATCCAATACTTTTTGAATTTTTGGTTCTTCGATACTGTCTTCGCCAAGGTTGTTATAAATGACACTATTCATAGTATCTACAATTTTGTATTTGATGGCTTCTGCTTCATCTTCTGACTGGCTCAAGCGTTCGTCTAGCTTAATCAAGGCCTTGAGACAAGCGATAAGCTTTTCTTCGTAACGGTTCATGCTTACGCACAAATAGCGTAGCTCTGTATACACTCTTTTTTTAAAAATATCGTCTGGCAATACATCTTCTGGCTGTTCCAACTGATCGAACTCGCTGGATAAAATATCGCGATCAAAATATGCAGCTACGTCTACCAACATAGTAGTTTCTGAAAAATCTACTGTACCATCGGTAGCAATTGCTATGGTGATGGGGCTTACCAGCAAAAACGCATACAATTGAGAGTTGGAGAGTACCATTTCTCGTTCTTGACAATAGTCTGCCAATAACTCGCGGACTTCTGCAAAAAAATCGTTTAAAATCACCTTCTCTTCAGTAGGTGTGATGACTTGTTTTTCCATGGTGATATATAGATTGCAAGAGTTTTGTTAGTTGTTTACTTACGAAAGACGAGTGAAGTTGCTAAAATAATAACCAAATCCAGTAAATAATAGTATAATTTGAGTTAATGATTAAGCCTATGTTTAAAAACCGGTTATATTCCATAAAACTTCCACCTTTCATCATTGGGTTGGTCATTGTTTGGCTTACACTTCCGGTGTCTGCTCAAAGAATCAGTGAAACGTTTTTTGTAAACGATTGGGCTCAGGTATTGAGCAATGATGAGGCTCAAATGCTTGAGAAAAAAATCAAAGCCTATGAGGATAGTACTTCTACGCAAATAGCTATAGTACTGATAAATAGTTTGCAAGGGATACCCATAGAGCAACAAGCGCTTAAGATAGCCAATGACTGGGGGATTGGGCAAAAGAGAAAAAATAATGGCATCTTGATCTTAGTGGCAATCAAAGATCGTAAGGCAAGAATAGAATTGGGCAAAGGAGTTACTGACAAGATAAGTAATGCAGACGCACGCAAGGCAATAAGAGATATGACTCGCCCTTATTTTCGCAATAAACAATACTACAAGGGGCTAAATATGGGGGTTGACCGCATTATATGGCTTTTGGAAGGAAGGTTTAAAAATTACAAATTGGGAGCCATATTTTACCTGGCAGCACTTGCGCTTCTTGTATGGCTTGTTGTGTTCATAGGTGTAGTCAAAAGCAAACGACCTCCAATAATACTGGGTATTGCTTTTTTGGGTGTGGTGCTTATGGAACTTTACTGGATGTTTGACCATACCAGAGGCTGGATACCTATATTGGCAACCATAGGCTGGCTGGGGTTGGTGCTTGCCTTTTGGCAAATAAAAGAATATATAAACGATGTAAAATGGTACAAAACAAACATTAAAAAACGCATTGATGAAATAAAAGCTCGCCAATTTCACAAACAATATATCCCTGTTGAGGTAGACAATAAAATACAGGAATTGACCCAAAAAGCGCACAAAGGAAGTCGTAAACAGATGAAATCAGTTTACCATAGTATGTATAAAGTTTTGCATTATCCCTCTGATTTTTTCACCACACGTCCAGATATAACACTTCGGGATATTTCACAAAAACTAGCTCAGTCGCCTTATAACCAAACCCAGGAAAAGTGGGTATCAAACTATGTAAACTGGCTGCATACACACGCTCAAAATGAGGTAAACTGGTGCAATTCTCTAGACCTAAGTAAACTCTCTGATGATGAACAAGAGAGGATAACAAACGCTACAACACTCTACCAGACATTGTTTAATATTGTTGCTACAAGTCTAAAACCAGCATTTAAAGAAAACATTGCCAATAGTAAGTTTTTACAAAAAGATAGAAACCAGACTTTGCACCAACTTCAGGACTTTTGTTATAAAACCATAAAAAAAATGCCTTCAACACTGCCTGAAAACTACGCAAAAGAAACAAGTGTATTGCAAAAACACTTAGAAATGGTGATAAACACGCCAGCACAGGTATGGACATACGATGAGGTAAACATGTTACAGAAAATGGCCAAGGTATTTGGAGTAAAAGCCCCTCACAGAATCACTGATAAACAAACGTTGGTGGATAAGTTAACCAACCGCTCTTTAGAAAACATTCAAAATCTATCTATCTGGAAAGAGTATTCTCACAGGGCAAAGGAAGTAAAAAGCGTACAGCAAAAAATGTATCGTAGTTATCAACTATGGAATACTGTTCAAGGAGAAGAAAAATCCCGTCGGTTGGTGTCTTTTTACAATCAGTACATAGACAAAGGCATTGGGCAAATGGTCGTTAGAACATCAGTGAGCACATCGCGGAGTTCAAAGAAAAGTACTTATTCCAGCACTCGGTCAAACTCTTCCTATTCGTCTGATGACTACAACGATTACGGTTCATCCTCAAGTCGAGGATCGTCGTCTTGGGGAGGAGGTAGCTTTGGCGGAGATGGTGGTAGTGATGATTGGTAAGCTATTGCTCTATGAACTTGGAGGGGGTAATACCAAACTCTTTTTTAAAAGATTTGCTAAACGAGTGTATGTCTGGGAAACCAATCAAATAAGCAACCTCAGTAATGGTATAACGATTTTGACGCAATAACTCGGCAGACTTTTCCAAACGTTTTTTTATCAGGTATTTATGGGGCGAGATACCAAAAACCTGTTTGAAAGTACGAAAGAAATGGTATTCAGACAAAGCTGCTACTTGAGAGACTTCATTTATATCTAATTTTTTATAGTAAAACTCATCTAAGTATTCTTTGGCAATCAACACTCTCCTATACAGCTCTTGTTTGGTAGAAAGCTTGACAGATTTCAACCGATTGATTTCATGCGCAATTTTTTGCTGGTCTAGCAATAGTATTTCTGTCAAAGTATAGTACAAATCGTGATCACTGCGTACCGTTTCTAACGATCTGTGACGAATATTTCGGTACAGTTTTCTAATCATTAACCCCAGTGCACTATTGTGTGATTTGTAAATATTTTCAAAAAACTCAAAATTTTGAATACCAGTGTCAAAAGGGTTGTCCAATAAGGTTTGGTCAGCTTTTCCAAGTACTTTAGCTACACTGTCTATTATCTCATTGTGCAAGTAAATACACACCCCCTCTGTTTCTTTGTGTTTGTCAATATGCCCCTCGTAGTTACGTTCAGGGTTTACAATCAGAAACTCCTCTGCCTGAACTCTATAAGTATGTCCGTCTATACGGTAGGCTTCTTCACCGCTTACTACATACTTGATAGAGGCAGTGGGTTCTTTCGCAAAAGCATGCGCAAAACCTTTGACTTTAGAATGAATCACTGTATTACTATTTTTTGGGATTGATTTAATCTCCTCGTGATCGTCTAACGTAAGCGCAGGGTGTGAGTTTTTTGCCATTTCAGAAAGAGTTAAATACATGCTCAACGTGTCAAAATTAATTGCTCTATATTTTATTAGTAGCGTTCGCCCCATAAAAATTAACATTGATGGCAGATAAAATCCTTGCAAATTGGGTAGAAGCACTTTTTAATCATATTTATTTGAACTACATCCAGCATTTTTTGTAATGTGACTATTTGTTATCCCAAAAGAAGTACACGGGCATTTGGTCGAAGCAAATCAGTTTTTAGTATGAAAAACCGCCATACCTTGATAGATAATAGCAGAGTTTTGTAATTTAGAAAATAAGGGTACCCCTATTACACTTCACCTTTTAGGTAAGTTTTTATTATTTTTCAAAATGGAAAGCAACCATTAGGGGAGAGACTGCATCAGACTTGTATACCTATTAAACACACGGGATAAAATATCCATGACTCAAAAAATAACTTATTTATTATTTTCATGAAAAACCAACTGTTACTCAAAACTCTCGGAATATTATTGCTTGTGATACTTTGGGTATTACCTGGCAGACTTACTGCACAACAAAAGTTTACTCTGAAAGGACGGGTAACTGATAAAAAAGGACAAGGGTTACCTTTTGCGACTGTATATGTAAAGGGTACCTCTAATGGTACTACAACCAATGACAATGGAGATTATTTTTTACCGCTTAAAGCTGGAAGCCACGAAATTGCTTTTCAGTTTATTGGCTACAAAGCCAGTACTAAAAAAGTGACCATCAACCAGTCACAAACCTTGAATGTAAGTCTTGAACCTGAGGTGCTTACTCTAAATGAAGTAACCATTACCTCGAATGGCGAAGACCCCGCTTACCCTATTATGCGCAAAGCCATACGAAACCGTAAAAAACACTTAAGAGAAATAGAAAAATTTACCTGTGATGCCTATGTCAAAGGCTTGCAGCGCTTGGGTAAAGCCCCTAAACGAGTACTGGGAATGAAGGTAGATGTGGACACTGGCATTGTATACTTTTCGGAGTCGGTATCGGAACTGAGCTATAAAAACGGAGAGTATAAAGAGAAGATGATTTCATCGAAGGTAAGCGGCAATAGTCGTGGGTTTAGCTTCAACCAGGCATCAGAGATGGAAACGGAACTTTATAACAATATCATTGACAACACCGGTTTTAGTGAAAGAGGAATGGTGTCGCCAGTAGCTTTTAATGCCATGCTTTATTATCGTTACCGCTATGAGGGTTCTTTTCAAGAAAATGGGCTCACTGTCAATAAAATACGCTTGATGCCCCGCCGCAAACTTGCTCCGGCTTTTAGTGGTTTTATCTACATTATAGATGATACCTGGCGCATACATAGTATAGAGCTTTCGTTGGGCAAGGGCACAATAGATTTTATAGATTCGGTGACTATCAAGCAAGTATATGCTCCAGTGGGCAACGGAAAGGTATGGCGACCGCTCTCAGTAAAATATAATTTTGAATTTGCTGCTTTTGGGTTCAAAGGTCATGGCTATTTTTTGTGTATGTACTCTAACTATAACATCACACCGACTTTTCAACGGCGGTTTTTCAACAATGAAGTAATGACAGTGACAAATGATGCCAATAAGAAAGATAGTACCTACTGGAGCAAGATCAGACCCATTCCGTTAACTACTACTGAAGTAAAAGATTACCGCGAAAAAGATAGCCTACAAGTGATCAAGGATAGCAAGCCTTATAAAGATTCGGTAGACGCCAAACGTAACAAACTGGGAATTACTGGTATACTATATGGTGGCTATACTTATCGTAACTCTTACCGCCGCGAACGTTTTTCTTTTCAACCGCTTATTAGCACTTTTCAATACAACACTGTAGAGGGTTTGGTAACGGACTTGTCGCTTAATTATCAAAAACGCTACGAAAACAGAACATACTTTACCATTGATCCCAGTTTTAGGTATGGCTTTTCTAACAAGCGATTTCAGGCAAAACTACGCACATCTTATCGGTTTGCCCCCAAAAGCTTTGGTACAGTATGGGCAGAAGGTGGACGTTATGTAGAGCAATTGAGCCGTATGCAATCTATTTCGCCCTTTCTCAATAGTTACTATACACTGGTGGTTGAGGAGAATTTTATGAAGATATACGAAAAAGCTTACGCTAAAGTGGGGTATCGTCAAGAGTTGATCAATGGCTTGTACTTTAAGGGGAGCTTAGAGTTTGCTGAACGTAATGCTATGCAAAATACCACCAACTATAGTTGGCGCAATGTAGAAAACCGGGAGTTTACGCCCAACGCCCCTGTAAACAACGAACTGGCCAATACCGATTTTGCTTACCATCAAGCACTTACATTCAATGCCTCTTTGCGTTTGCGTATCAAACAACGCTACATCACTTACCCTCACCGTAAGTTTATTGTGGGTTCAGACTACCCCACTTTATTGTTGGGTTACCGTAAAGGGCTTGCTATAGGAGACAGCGACGTGGACTATGATTTACTACACGCGTCTATATCAGATGAGATAAGTATGGGGGTAATAGGAGCCAGTAAGTATCGGGTGAGTGCTGGAGTATTTTTAAATACTAACAAAATGTATTTTATGGATTTCCGTCATTTTTCGGGTAACCAAACAGGGCTTTTGAAAGGTAGCAGCAACGCTTTTCAGTTATTGGAATACTACCGTTACAGTACTCAAGACCGTTACCTAGAAGGACACTATGAACACCATTTCAACGGCTTTGTAATGAATGGCTTTCCGCTGATCAATAAACTAAAGTCTCAACTGGTGATCAGCGCCAACTACCTTTGGACTCCTACCTCGCTTAATTACCTTGAGCTAGGCATAGGACTGGAACATATTCTTAAAATTATGCGCTTTGACTTTATCGTAGGTTTGCAAGAGGGCAATCAGGTAAGCAGTGGTTTCAGGTTTGGTTTTGGGTTTTAAAAATAAAAACAAGGCATAAGCAACCAAACCTATGATTTGTTGCTTATGCCTATTTCTACCTTAGAGCTTGTTGTAAACGGGTCGCATGCTGAGTAAAAAGCTGTCCTCCTGCTAAAATATTTGAGGGGTCAATGTCCATTCTGGTTAAAATAGCATACATCATTGCTTGGTTACTAGTAATTACGGGTTTACCCAAGTCTCGTTCCAGTGCAGTTAAAGCTTCTAATGCCCGAAAATCGGTACAAGAAATTACCAGCGCTTCAGCTTCGGGGTGATCTGCCTGCAAACCAAACTTGTAAATTGTATCAGGAGTAACCTCTCGCATCTCACGACTCGAATAACTCTCACCTACACTGAAGTGATTGACTACCTCAAAACCACAGGTAGAAATAAATCGGATAGCGTCTTGGTTTAACTCAGCCACATAAGGTGAAGTGAAGGCAATACGGGATATGTGCAGTGTTTTGAGTGCCTCTATAATAGCCCCAGCGGCTGTAACTGCAGGTACTCCTGTTTTGTTTGCCATCTGTTTTTGAAACTGTTGATCAAATTCAAAACCGCTTGCTAGAGTGGCAGATGTACATCCATACGCTATTACATTGATATCAGCAGCTATTAACAAAGTCAGGGCATCGTCGAGCCCTGCCAAAGCAAAACGCCGCATTTCATCTCCATCTGGCACATCATCTACATCATAACCACCCACCCGTGTAAAGTGAAGCGTGATTCCTGCTGGTACCAACAACGCACAGTCAGGTTCAAGATTAGTATTCGAAGATGGGACAATCACCCCAATCCGTCCTTGGTCTCTGCTCATGAGTTTTAATTGTCTATAATAATTAATGAATGTGGTAATGTGGTAAAACGTTCGTAACCATCTGGTGTCACATGAATGGTGTCTTCGACTTGCACACTGCCAAAGCCAAGTTCATAAAATAACACTTCCAGCTCAAAGACCATCCCTGCCTCCAAACTGAGTGTTTCGTTTGGGCTAATGGAAGGAGGTTCGTACATATCAATTCCAATACCATGTCCAATATGTTTACGTTTAATGTCAGGCAAGCCATTCTCACGGGCAGCTTGCATGCCAATACTATAAACTTCGGCAGCCAATTGCCCAGGATAAATGGCATTGAGAGCCGCCATTTGCCCTGCCAAAACTGCTTCCCAACGTTCTGTTTGCAGTTTATTAGGTTTGCCTACACAGGTGGTTCGAGCAATATCGGCTACATACCCCTGATATGAGCACCCCATGTCCCAGCGAATCAAGTCACCCGCTTTGATGCAGTAATCACCAGGAATATGATTAGGATAAGCTCCATACGTGCCTGCACCTATTACAGCTAAATAAGGGTCGCCTCCTGCTTTAACTACAGCCATGTTAAAAATAATTGCCAGCTCTTTTTCCGAAATACCCACCTGTACTGCATTTATAGTATGCAAAAAAGCGATTTCTGTTATTTCGACCGCCCGGCGCAAGCGATTTACTTCTTCGGGTGTTTTTATCAAACGGCTTTGTAGCCACAAAGGGCGGGCATCAGTTACTTGGGTCTGATAACGTTGGCGATAAGCTTGGGCTAAATCCGGATCATCTATAGCTACACACGCTTCATCTGGTATACCTGCAAGGGCAAATGCTTCCCATAAATCTTTGGGGCGATTACTTACCAGTACCATGTTGGCATAACGCCAATCTTCGGCAAGCCAAATAGCTTCATCGCCTGGTTCTACTGTCACTGTATCAAAGGCAATGATATGATCGACTACCGGAGGGTCACAAGCAGCCCGGTCGAGTTCACCTGATGGAGCAATAAGGGTAACTTCGCCATTGAACTTAATAACAGCTACCGCCAAGGTTTTTTGCCCACGTATAAGCCATTGGCTTAAACTACGAAAACCACTGGCATACAGTAGGTTTTCGGGAATAGTTGCCATCATCACATCTACTCCATTAGTCTGCATTAAATGAAGAACACGTGCTTTATTTAGTAAGGGCTTCATTAATAACTTCCTGTTTGTTATGATCTTTGTCCTTTACAGGAACAACAGTTAATTCGTAAGGTAATTTATTTAGTCGGACAGGTCCTTGTTCTGTCACAATGATGGTGTCTTCGATTTGAAAACCGCCCAACCCCAGCTCATAATAAAGCACCTCAAGAGCGATGACCATACCAAGCTCAAGCAAATCGGCAGTTGCTTGTTTAGAGCGATCAAAGGTAACCCCCCGTTCGTTTTGGGCTTCTTTAGGAGCAATAATAGGAGGCTCACGTAGTTCAACTCCCACGCCATGCCCCAAGTGCTTACGTTTATAAGCAGGAATAACAGCTTTCATCATATCAAAACCTATCTGATATACTTCAGACAACTTGTTCCCAGCTTGCATGGCATTAAAACAGGCAGTTTGAGCACGGGCAATTGCGTCGGCATATTTTACTACTTTGGGGCTAGGTTCACCATAAAAAGCTATAAAACCCAGATCGACTCGGTAGCCATCTACTTCACAACCAACATCCCAGCGGATAAGCTCGTTGGGGCGTAATTGACGGTTGGTAGAAGGGTGATTCGGCGAAGCTCCATTTGACCCAATGCCCACCAGGGTCATATAAGGCACTGCCCCAGCTTTTACCACACTGGTATTGTATATATGGCCCAGTTCTAGCTCGCTGATACCTGTGCAAAGAGCTGCCATCGACTGGCGTAAACCCTCTTCTGCAATTTGAACCCCTTTACGCATTAATTCGAGTTCCTCTTCCGTTTTAATTACCCGGATGTCCTGTATTACTTCTGGAGCAATAAACAGTTCAGTCTGTGGTGATAAAACCTCCCTTAATCCTTCATAAGTAAGGTTGTCATCCAGGGCAACCCGTTGATTGGGTTGAATCAGATTCAAGGTTTCTACAGCATGATAAACACTGGTATAACTGGGGGTATCAAGTGTCCATTGTGCCAAACGGTGGTCTGGTTCTTCCCACAAAGACCTGTCTCCGGGTTCGATGGTAATGTGACCAACCGGGCAAACCTTTGAAACCCGTGGAGGAATGGCAGCTGCTACGTCTAATTCCTGCGCGGGCGATATCAACACCGACCGGGTAGGATCCTGGGCAGGAATTAATACCAAAACCTCGATTTTAGAAGAACGCATCAACCATTGACCCAGTGAGCGAAAGCCAATAGAATAAAAAACATTTTCGGGGGTGGTTGCAATCAACCAGTCGATGTTTTCGCGTTTCATTATTTTCTTTGTGCGTTCGATAGTTAAGCATAGTTGTAAATATAGGTTATTTTAGAATTAGGTTATCAGCAAACTCATTGTAGGCCAGTGCCAATAAGTCAACCGCTTTTTCGATTTCGTCTGTAGTATGATAGGCAAAACAAAGCCGCAAATAATCGGGCGAAGTATTGCATTTGGTGCCAGGTCGAAAGCTAACTTTGTATTTCTCCAGAGCTAAAGCAGCCAGTGCCGAACTATCCATCTGGTTAGGCAGTTTACACCATATAAAATAGCCACCTTGTGGGGTAGTTACGATTTCGAGTAGAGGCAATTTTTGCTGTACTGCTTTGTAAAGGCATTCGTATCGCTGGAAAAGCTCCTTACGTAAATCTGACAACCATTTTTGCATGGAACCATTACTAAGTATAGGTTCTATCCAGCCAGCCATCACTTGGTTTACTCCACCACCACTTACAAGTACTGGGTGGTTTACCATCCATTCAATCAAGTCTGGTTTTGCCTGAAGCCAGCCCAAACGGATGGCAGGAGCAAATATTTTACTGAATGTTCCAATGGTAAAAACTACACCTTTCTCTGTATAGTCTTCGCTTGCCAGTGCCGAGTGGACTTTGTTTTCAGGGAAACTAAGGAGTTGATAAGCTTCATCTGCCAGAATATAAAAATCGTGGGTCACTGCCAGTTGAATCAGCTTCTGTCGTCGTGGGGCACTTAAATTAACACTTGTGGGGTTTTGGTGAGAAGGAATGACAAATACAAGGGCAGGCTTGACCTGCTCTTCTATTATAAGTCGCTCAACTTCAACAACGTCAATACCCTCTTTATCAACTGGTATGGGCATAATATCGAACCCGCAGCCTTCTAGTACATTTACTGCCCACTGATAAGTAGGAGTCTCCACTAGGGCAAGCGGACGAGTAGGACTACTGGCGGCTATTCTTGTTCCAATCAGATTAATTGCGCCTGAATTTCCGGGAGTCACAAGCAGCTCGTTGGCAGCAATTTGGTCACCTGTTTCTGATGATAAAAACTTTGCCAACTCTTTACGGAAAGTAAGGTAGCCCTGTTGGTTGGCATATTGTAAAAAAGTAGGATCAGTAATATGATTTCTGTCGGTCGAATAGAGCAAATCCAATGGCAGCATCTGAGGTGAAGGTTGTCCTACATTAAGGTCATAAATGCCTTTTGTTACAGGCATTTGTACATATTCAGAGTTTTGATAAGTCATAGTTTATTCTTGAAAAATAATTTGTTGACATTTTTGAGCTACACTGGCTTGTAACCGCTGACCAGCTTCGGCGGTATACCAGGCAATGTGGGGTGATAAAAGCACATTGTTAAGCGAAATCATCTGAGAAATTATTGGGTGGGTATTGACATCCAGTGGTTCCTGTGAATAAACATCTAAAGCAACTCCTCCGATTTTTTGAGTAGATAAGGCAATCAACAAAGCCGTTTCATCTATAATCCCCCCCCGTGCTACATTGATTAACAGGGCAGAAGATTTCATCATAGCCAGTTGTTTTTCCCCTATCAGGTTACGGGTGTCGTTATTGAGACTAGTATGAAGAGACACCACATCGCAATGAGGCAATATATCTTCCAATTGTTCGGCTTTTTGTACCGCGCACAACTCCATTTCTTCAGCACTTACATAAGGGTCATAAGCAATGACAGACATTTGAAAACCAAAATGAGCAATACGGGCTACACTTCGCGCAATTCGTCCAAAACCAACCAAACCAATCGTTTTGCCGTTTAGTTCGGTGCCCAATGAAGCTGGGGTAATATCAAACCAACCTTTTTGACGCATAGTTTGTTGTACTGGCCAGGATTTGCGAGCCAGTGACAGCATCAGGTTAATAGCATATTCTGCTACAGTTTCATGTACATAGTCAGGTATGTTCTCCACCAGAATTTGTTGGCAGCGGGCGTACTCACAATCGATATTATCTAAACCAGTACCTGCTTTTACAATGCCACGCAATCCTTTTTGTAATCCGGCATCCATAATTTCTCTGCCAATAGGTGCTGCTCCACTGACAATGGCTCCTGGCGAATGTTCGTTGATTGCTGAGATGGCTTCATTCAAAGATGCCTCCACCAAACGGGTTTGGTGTTTAGCCAAGTAACCATCGAGTTGGGGCATTTCGAAATAAGTGGCACCATCGATTTTTAAAACAATGGGGATTTCAGACATGATTTTTTTCCTCTTTTGTGGTATTTATTTGACAAGTTCAACGTTCCAGTGCTCATCCGTCTTTACAAATTGAGCTGGTTGAGCCATTAAAGCTCCTGTAACCCTCTTGCCAGTAAAGGGAAGTCGCCCATGTGCTACCCGCAAATTATCCAAAAAGAGTACATCATGTTTTTGCCAGTTGTTGTACGAAATCCTTGCCAGCAGTAAGGCTTCTTCCATATGGCGCAATTCGGCTATAGAAAACGGTTCATTGTTGTCCCAGGTGACAGTAAGTGGGGGAGTTTTTCCTGGCCAAACCTGTTGGTACCAATAAGGTGATATGCCTACAATACTGGAGTGCAGGCATTTTTTACCCTGATATTGATACACTAATGGTCGAGTCAATTGGGTTTCAATTACCTTATTGTCTTCTTCCTGCAGCTGCACACAATTGTAACCCAAAGCATTAAAATGAGTCATAAAATCGTTGGCAGTACTACCTTCCCCCATTACTTGTTGCCAGCTTGGGTAGCGGTCATGACCAGAAGATTGAACATAACGCTTGCGAAATATCACATTGTGTTGGGTAGCCTTTGCCTGGAAATCTGGCGAGAGTACATCAAAAGCTTTAGCACAGTCATAAATTGCAGTTTCTCCACCATGTTCAGCGGGTACTTTGCATACAAAAGATATGTATTTAGGAAACTTAGTGTGATAAGTCAGCTCACTATGAGGCAAAATACAAAGCTCTTTTGACCAAGGAGTTACCTGTAGGGCAGAGGTCCCCTTTATTTTTTGGCGTGCTACGTTTCCATAGCGGTAATCCATCGCTTTACCTTTGCCAGTTAATAACTTTAAAACTTTGGCATCATCTATAGCCTGTCCTGTGCGCACTAATAAATGACCATGCTGCTTCAATCCTACTTCCAACGCTTCTGAAGAGGCTGGTACCTGCTTTACAATGTGGGCATTAATGATTGGTTCTATGCGGGTAAGAGTTTGTTTGATTTGACCCTCTGGCAAATTTTGTTTAGTAACCTGATATTCACCTGCAAAAAGTTTGGCAAGATGTACTACATCATCTGTCGATGTTGGAGTAGCTGAACTGATGGCTGTGATTGTATCACCAATAGCAATAGCTCCTTGAGTGTGAAGCTCGGTTAGTTTTTGATAAATGGCGCGGTTTTCAGAGTGTTGTTGCGAAAGCACAATATGCCAGGGATGAGCCCATTGGGTAGAAGAATAACGTAAAGGATTTTTGTTGCAAGAATGCCCCAACAATTCATTTTCTTTATTGGCAACAATCAAAGTTGAGGAAATACCCGCTTTTTTAGTACTTAATAAATCTTTCTTATATGCCAAAAACATGAGCGTCATTAAATTCTCCTCGTCATCTCTGGTATACATTCCTTTTTCCTTCAATGTTCGAGTAACTCTCTCTTGCTCAGTCTGATTTTTGTAAGCTCGTTGGGGCAATTCGTTTATTTGTTGTACTTCCAGGTTACATTTTCGGCAAAGTTCTACAAAGTCGGTGGGGTTTAAATATTTCACTACCGAGAAACAAAATAATTGGGTGTTTCCGTTAATTAATGCTTCCTGAATAATTCTTTCTGTTCCTTCTACTCCCAAATAAGATGTTACGCCAAAAGCTGTAATTACATCAGTCTCATTAGCCAGGTGATACTTTAACCCCTCAGAGTAAGGGGCATTTAGGTTTGCCACAAACGAGTGATCAGCTAAATTGATGTCCTTGGCAAAACGCAAAGGTTCTGACTGCGCGTCTATCAGGCTGATTTTCACTTTTTGGTCGGAGGCAGGAAAAGGTCGCTCTACAGTATCTTCGTTTCCCCAGCGGGTCATCACGTCCTGAGCAGTCAGATTATATTTTAACGCTACGGCATCTACCCCATGGCAACTACCAATTACAGATACCCGCAGTGGTGTCTTTGGCAATAAAACCTGACAATAATGTTTTAAAACCTTCATTGCGTGGAAAGGCAACCTATAGTTTAAATCCTGCACAAGACAACGAACATAAGTCTGTGGAGAATACAAGGAATAAATTTCGTCGAAGTTCGCTTTAATGTTTTGACTCATTTTTTTGTTGTTAAAAAAATCTTTCTTCTATATAAAGTGATGGCAAAATACTTCAGCAAATAGTGGTCTTTCATATTGGTTGTTGACCTGCATAAACATAGCCATTGAACACAATATATTATTTACTCTTGCAAGCATAAGCCGGAATAAAGTTATGTATAAAGAAAGAATGAAATTATTAAGTTTTGATTAGGGTTATGTTTTTGTTGCAATATACAAGGTGTTTGCACTAGGTATACCATTCTCGATTCCTATTTACATAGCATTATATACTAGGATTAAAGTGATTTTAGGATTTACAGGATTGATTAATGTTGGTATTCAGACAGTTAGTCAAAATCCATCCTCAAAACCATTTTTGTTTAAGTATATTATAACGATTAAGATTACCTGAACCCCTAAAGATGTAAAGTTGAACACAGGATTTTCAGAAAAAAGACAATAAGAAGTATAAAAAATAGCAGATAAAATACAATACGTATTTTCACGATTTGCTGTTCAATATAAAAACTATTTTTCGGATCACCGCTTCGATATGTAATAAAAACAAGAATATTTAAGATAAGTCATTTATAAGTTGCCCAATTTGTTGAAGTACCAGAGGCTAGAATGAAAGGGACTCCATCAGTAATCAGTGGCAAGTTATGTGGGGTATTTATACCTTTTTACTTTCCTCCCCGGCGGCTCCCCCCCCGAAAACTACGGCTTGAGCCTCCCCGAAAACTACCTACACTCCCCGAACTGGAAGAAGAACTATAACTACTACTGTAGTCGCTACTACTGTTGTTACGAGGGCGCTTGCCATAAGCATACAAATATCTGCCTCCTGCATATACTTCCAAAAACTTCTTGCCATAAATTCTGGTGACACTATCCCTGGTTTTGTTAAAACGTATTCCTACTTTGCTAATACTATCTCTTCTTCGTTGCCTCAAAGAGTCTCGCACCCTTTTTCTAACTGCCAATACAGAGTCCCATAACACTTTATTTTTTCGTCCGTAATACCCACTTTTTCCTTGGTATTTGTTGACAATGGCTTGGTTTCTAACGGGTTTGACTCCCCACCCTTGAGCCACAGCAAGGTAGGTAACAAATACAATAGTAAATGATATACCTCCAACAAGTAGTTTAGTATAGTTTTTCATAGTTGTAAGTTAAATATTGTAGGTAGCCTTGATGTACTAAAACCATTTTTTAGGAATAAAAAGCATCACAATCATGGCAAAAAACGAATAGATAAACACCTTATAATAATAACTGGTGGGCACTTTTTTACTAGCATACCTTACCTTAAACTTGATATAGTTACGCTTTGATTTTTTCAAGTTATTCTTGATTACCTTCATTGCCACCCTTAGTTCTTGATCTTTATTTACCTTAAAAAGGCGCTTGTGCCATTTATCACGGTAACCAGACTTATTTGTTACGATAAAATTTTCAGCAAACTCATTGATTAATTCATCTTTATTATTCAATACTTTGACATTAATCAACAAAGAGTCACCTGTAAACTCAGAAGTGTTTTTATCAAAGTTCATTTCATAATACTTCATACTTTTGTATACCCTGAAAGGTTTGCTAACCAAAGGACCTTTTTCGGTAAGCAGGTTTAAGCGAAACGTCTCACTGAGGAGTGAACTGTAAGAACCTACACCGAAAGCTGCTCGAAAAAATAGAATCGCGAACAACGCTCCCGTAGTAAGAAAAAGAATGCGACGAATGATTAGCACGTAACTTATACTCTTTGAACTCATTGTATTGATAAGATTGATTTGTCAGGTTTTGAGAAAAATAAGCTTTTTTGAGTGTTAACTAAAGCCTTTGCTAAAAAATTAATATTTTAGAATATTAACAAAGCAAATTTCTTTCCTTGAAAACTTATTTACAAGGTTCTTTTGTTTTACCTGATATTCTATTGTTTTATAACAACAACAAACTTTAACAATCAAAATGGCTTTACAAGAAAATGTGGACTATGTATTTGTACCAGTAGCAGACCAAATCACCGAAAAGGTTTGCTTTGTAGGTACCAACACCCATTTGTATGTAGTACCTGATCAAAAAACAGTATCCGAGTCATCTGTGAAGGAGTTTTTTACAAATGCACTGGCAGGTGTAGACAAGGTAGAATCGTTTAATTTTGGCGACTATACCCCCCGCGAAGTAATTGCTGGGCTATTAGCCGAAGAAAGCACTACTTTGGAAAGTTTGGACGAATTTTTTCAAAATTTTCAACAACAATGGAAGGCAGTAGTGCGAATTGAAATAGCCCAACTCAAGAAACTCAAGGTAGTCTCTAACATTTTTGGTGGGTCAGTGACAGTAAAACACGAAGGGAAAGCACTATTTACCCCTATTGTAACACGCATAGCCAGCAAAGCAGAGCGCAGAGCAGTCAAAGCGTTTTACGCAGACGTGGTAAAGTAGTGATTATTAAAAAAGCCCGTTTACTGTTCAATAAATGGGCTTTTTTTATACTTTATGCAGGAGTTAATAAATTGCTGGATATTGTGCCGGATCAGCCTCACTCATCATATCATATACTTTGTCAAACACGTCTTCTATGCTTGGCTTCGAGAAAAAGTCTCCATCGCTACCATAAGCAGCCCGGTGTTCTTGTGCAGCCAACGTAGCCGGAGCCGAATCTAACCAACGATAAGCGTTTTGCTCTTCTATCACTTTTTGCATCATAAACGCTGAGGCGCCTCCTGGTACGTCTTCATCAATAAACAAGGCACGATTGGTTTTTTTGATAGATTCTACAATATGGTGTTGCAAATCAAACGGTAATAGTGATTGCACATCTATTACTTCACAACTAACGCCTACTTCTTCGAGCTGACGAGCGGCATCTATTACAATACGACACATAGAGCCATAGGTAACCAGGGTAATGTCTGTGCCCTCTTTCAGGGTTTCGGGTACTCCCAATGGTACGGTAAAGTCACCTATATTCTCTGGTAATTTCTCTTTTAGACGATAACCATTCAAGCACTCCACTACTAAAGCCGGATCATCTGACTTGAGCAAAGTATTATAAAAACCAGCGGCTTGGGTCATGTCGCGCGGAGTAAGTATATAAATACCTCGCAAACTATGCAACAAAGCACCCATAGGCGACCCTGTATGCCAAATCCCCTCTAAACGATGTCCACGGGTACGAATAATCAAAGGAGATTTTTGCCCACCCTTGGTGCGGTATTGCAAGCAAGACAAATCGTCGGCTAAGATTTGTACTGCATAGTATATATAATCTAAGTATTGTATTTCAGCAATTGGGCGCAAGCCACGCATAGCAGCTCCAATGCCCTGCCCTATAATGGTTGCTTCACGAATACCTGTATCAGTAACCCTCAGCTCACCATGCTTTTCTTGTAGTCCGGCAAATGCTTGGTTTACGTCCCCGATCTTCCCTACATCTTCGCCAAAAGCAAACACCCTAGGGTCGCGGGTAAGTGCTGCATCAAAACAAGCTTGTAACACTTCTCTTCCATCTACCAACTTGCTGTCTTCGTTATACTGAGCGGGTATTTCGGGTATATTCAATGCCGATTCGTCTGACTGACTATACAGGTGTGAACTGTAGTCTTCACGCCCCTTTGCTATTACCTTATCTAACCAGGCAATGAGTGAATGCTTTGCAGGGTTTTGCTCAGTACGAATCAATCTCAAGGCTTTTTTTACTGACGTAATAGCGTCTCGTTTCAGTGGGTTGGTAGTTTTTTGCAAATCATCTTGAATCTCGCTCAACTTATCGGCATAGTTTGGGCTATTTTGAGCCAACTGAGTCAGTAGTTGCAAAGCTTCGTTATGATCGCCTTTCATAGAGTCTACAAAGGCATTCCAAGCAGTTTTACGGGCGTTTTTAGCGTTGGTTTTTGCCGTTTTTTCTATGGTATCTACCTCATCGTTTGAGGCGTATCCTTGAGTGACAATCCACTCACGCATTTTTTTAATACAATCAAATTCTTTTTCCCACTCTAAACGGTCTTTTGGCTTATAGCGCTCGTGCGAGCCGGAAGTAGAATGTCCTTGAGGTTGGGTTACTTCTATAACGTGCACCAATACAGGTACATGCTCAGTACGGCATATTTCAGCCGCTTTTTGATAGGTTTCAAACAAAGCTTCATAATCCCAGCCCTTGACCGTGAAAATCTCATAGCCTTGTTCTTTTTTGGTACGTTTAAAGCCCGCCAATACTTTAGAAATGCTGCCTTTGGTGGTGTGGTACTCTTTGGGTACCGATATGCCATACTCATCGTCCCATACCGACATGAGCATAGGTACTTGTAATACTCCGGCAGCGTTGATAGTTTCATAAAACAGTCCTTCAGAGGTAGAGGCATTGCCTATAGTGCCAAAGGATATTTCGTTGCCTTGATCAGAAAAATCAGTAAAAACCTGCAAGTCAGGGTTTTGCCGATAAAGTTTAGAAGCATACGCTATGCCTAATATACGAGGCATTTGCCCAGCAGTAGGCGATATGTCAGCTGAGGCATTGTAAGCATTGCTTTGGTTTTTCCACTTTCCTTCATCATCCAACAAACGGGTTCCAAAGTGCCCGTTCATCATTCGGCCAGCCGACACAGGCTCAGCTTCTACTGAGGTATGTGCATATAACTGGGCAAAATACTGCTCCATGGTTAACTCCCCAATTGCAAACATGAATGTTTGATCGCGATAATACCCTGAACGAAAATCACCTGGACGAAATGCCTGAGCCATAGCCAATTGGGCTACTTCTTTGCCATCACCAAAAATCCCAAATTTAGCTTTTCCCATAAAAACCTCCTTGCGCCCGATCAAACTGGCTTCACGGCTTTCACATGCTAACTGGTAGTCTTTTAGAATAGTGTCTTTAGTAAGTTCCTGTTCTACAGATATATCTTTTGTAATCATACGAAATGCAATTATTAGAATAGTTAAACTTTTTGACTGTATTTTGCAATCCTGAGAGGTGTCTTACAAAACTACTCAAAAAAAAGCATCTTTCAAATAGCTTTACCTTTTCAGAAATACCCATATAATATTTGGCAAAACGTTTTTTATTACAATTTGTGGTCAAAAAATTTCTAAAACAAAACAGTTTATTAGTATTTATTTTTTATAAAAATAGATTTACCAAATAATGTGGTTTTTTATTTTTAGCATTAAATTTGTCAATCTTGTCATCGAAAATATGATAGTATGGAAATTATGACCAATTCTGTCATATAATCGCTATTTTTGTGGTAGAGTAATTTAATATTGAGGAATCACACCAAGCGTAATAATACTATGCTTATTAAATCTTGTTTAATGTTTAACAGCACAATGAAAAATTTTAAAGACTCTTTTTTACTTATTTGCCTGTTGGGGGTTGCCTCAACTTGCTTGTCAATGACCAGCGTGTATGCTCAGGGCACAATGAAGTTTGACACCGAGAAACACAACTTTGGTGAACTTGCCGAAGGGGTAATGGTGTCTTATGAATTTGAATTTGTAAACACGGGGAACAAACCCATCAAGATTTCTAAGGTAACTGCCTCTTGTGGTTGCACAACTCCTTACTGGTCTAAAGAAGCTATACAACCAGGCAAAAAGGGTAAAATCAAAGCCACTTATAACACCACGGGGCGCCCAGGTAATTTCAACAAGAGTATCACTGTAAATAGCAATGCAACCAACAAATTGGTGGTTTTGTTTATCAGCGGTAAGGTCAATCGTAAGAAAAAAACCTACAAAGATATTAGCAATGGATCAGCAAAAGCAGCTCCCAAACTGTTTATGCGTAACAAGATCAAGCATTTTGGTATGACAGAAAACCGTTTGACACTGCGTCAGGCTTTTGAAATAAGAAATACAGGCAATGCCCCTTTAAAAATAGAAAAACTGGTAAGTGAATGTAAGTGTACAGTAGCCAATCTTACCCAAAACGTAGTGCCTCCGGGAGGACGGGTAATGTTGGAGTTAATGTTTACCCCCACCAAGGCTGAACCTATCCAAGAGTCGTTCTATGTATATACCAACGACACTAAGAGCCCACGCACCATCATTACTTTGAGTGCCGATGTATACGAAAACTTTAGCCGCACTTTGTTTCGTCGTGGCGATACCACACTTTTATTGGAAAGGTAAGCCATTGCACAAAGCATTTCATTACCTATACTATCAAACAATCAAGGGACAATGAGTTAGACCATTGTCCCTTGATTGTTTTTGGTCAAATTTTAGGATACACTTACATAATCGTAAAGCTGATATTATAAGAAGCATTGCCTCTGGTGCCTCCTACTATGACTTCGTAATTGCCACTGTAAGGCAAAGCGCCTGTCCAGGTCCGTGCATCTTTCCCTGGCTCGGTACCTGGCAAATACTTTTTGGTTTTCTTATGCCTGATTTGAAACACGGCATTCTTTCCCTTTGCCCAAACCTTTACAACCATTGTTTGTCCTTTACGTGCTCCCAATACATACACCATACGCTCACCTCTGATAACGGCGTCTTGGTAAGAAGCTCCCTGTGTGCCTTTCTTAGACTGTACATCTTTCACACGTGTGGTAGAAGATTGCCCATAGGATGTACTGCATAAACCCAAGGCAAAGAACATAGCAATTAGTGTTATGGTATGCTTCATATCATTGTCTTATTTTTAATTTTTTGAATAGTTATATTGTTTTTTATACTCTTTGGAGATAAAAATAGGGGTGTTTTTTCAAAAAATGTTGCAGAAAACAAACTGTTTTCACCAAATTTTATTCTAAAGTAATTCACTGTAAAACCTTTCATTATCCAATAAAATCACGATTATTTTTTAAAAAAACTTATGCTTTTTTTTTCAAATTACTCAAACTGCCTAATTTTCTACACTTTCAAATATCACAATTTATAGGTTTAATTATATTTTTTTTGTAGGAAAACGTGATTTCTACGCCACTTCTTTATTAAATTTGCTAAGGAATGGCTGAAAAATAAGTTACTTGCTTGACACTACTATGTTTTGCTCTAATACAAGGCACTTGCTGTATTGGTAGTTTTAGCTATCAACAAGAAAAAACGCTTCAATACATAAAGTCAAAATTGAAAAGTTATTTTTTGCCCATTTTTCACATAGTTTTTTTGACACTTTTTATTTAAACCAAAGCATAACAATGATTATCGGTGTTCCAAAAGAGATAAAGCAAAACGAAAGTAGAGTTGCCCTTACACCTGCAGGTGTAACCGAAATGTTGAATCACAACCATACCGTGTATATACAAACCCAAGCGGGCGAAGGTAGTGGTTTTTCGGATGAAGCATACAAAGACGCTGGTGCTCAGATTTTGCCTAATATCGAGGCAATTTATGATATTGCTGAGATGATTATTAAAGTGAAAGAACCAATTGCTTCTGAATACAATCTAATCAAAGAAAATCAATTGGTATTTACTTATTTCCACTTTGCTTCTTCTGAGGCTTTGACTAAGGCAATGATCGACAATAAGTCTATTTGTTTGGCTTATGAAACTGTTGAGAAAGCTGATCGTTCTTTACCTCTTTTGGTACCTATGTCAGAGGTGGCAGGAAGAATGGCAGTACAAGAAGGAGCCAAATACCTTGAAAAGCCTACTGGTGGTCGTGGTATTTTGTTGGGTGGTGTACCTGGTGTAAAACCTGCCAATGTATTGATTATTGGTGGAGGTATTGTAGGAACACAAGCGGCTAAAATGGCGGCGGGCTTGGGTGCCAACGTAACTATTATGGATATTAGTTTACCTCGTTTACGCCAGTTGGCTGATATTATGCCTGCCAATGTAGAAACTATTATGTCTAACCAGTACAATATTGCCGAAGCTATCCAACACTCTGACTTGATTGTAGGCGCAGTATTAATTCCTGGTGCTAAAGCGCCTCACTTGATCACTCAAGACATGCTGAAAACTATGCAGCCTGGCACTGTAGTAGTAGATGTGGCAGTAGACCAAGGTGGGTGTATTGAAACCTGTAAACCTACCACGCATGAAGATCCTACTTATGTAATTGATGAAGTAGTACACTACTGTGTAGCCAACATGCCTGGTGCAGTACCTTACACTTCTACTGTTGCCCTCACTAACGCTACTTTACCTTATGCTATTCAACTTGCCAACAAAGGCTGGAAAAAAGCTTGTCAGGACAGTAAAGAACTAAAATTAGGCCTAAACATTGTTCAGGGTGAGATTGTATACCAACCTGTAGCTACTGCATTTGACTTACCATATACACCAGTAGATACTTACCTTAAAGGTGAAGCTGTAGTATAACTTTCAAAAGCAACAAGCCCGAAACTATCAGTTGTTAACTTCATATCTATTGAGGTATTACTTACAACTGGTGGCTAAGAATTATTTGCTAAAGATTAAAAAGAGATTTCAAGTAAGATTGAAGTCTCTTTTTTTATTTTTGCATAACTTCATTTTTCCATGTGCCATGCAACACAATGGGCAAAATCACGTTTTTTGGTTTTGTTGAATGAATTTTGAAAAAAACTAAATTTTATATTCATGATGAAAAAAATATGGTTGGTAGTAGTGGCTTGTAGCGTTGCTTTGACAACGGTAGTTGCCCAGTCTGCCCAAAAAACCCTCCCTAGTGGCATTAAATACACGCTACTTAAGCACAATAAGGCTGCCCGTAAATGTAAAATGGGGGATTTTATGAGCTTTCATTTCAAAATGACCACTCCCAATGGTAAAGTGCTCACCAATAGCTTTACCCAAGGTACTCCGGTAGAAAACTTACCCATCAAGCCACCTCAGTTTAAAGGAGATATCACTGAGGCTTTTGCTTTGCTTGCCGAGGGTGACAGCGCGTTGATAGATAGCCCAGTAGATACAGTGGCTAAATACAGTAAACGTCCAATGCCTCCTTTTGCCAAACAAGGCACCTATATTTCTTATATAATAAAGGTAATAAAAGTGCGCAACCAAACCGAAATGTTAGAGGCTCAACAAAGGAAACTGGCAAAAATGCGTGCCCGCGAAAAGATTATCATGGATAAGTACATTACTGAGCAAAAGTTAAAGAATGTAAAGGCTACTGCTTCAGGTTTACACTATGTGATACACCAAGAAGGCAAAGGTGCCCTGCCCAAACCAGGCGAAACGGTAAAAGTAAACTACACGGGTAAGCTTACCAACGGGAAGGTGTTTGACACAAGTCTGGAAGATCAAGCCAAAGTACACGGTAAGTATAACCCTGGACGCCCTTATAAGCCGTTTGAGTTTCAGATAGGCAGAGGACGAGTAATCAAGGGTTGGGACGAAGGTATTGCTTTGCTGAAGCCAGGCGCCAAAGCTACCTTGTTGGTCCCTTCTTATTTAGGTTATGGTGAGCGTGGTGCTGGGGGAGATATTCCACCCAACTCGGTATTGGTATTTGAGGTAGAATTGGTGGGTATCAAAGGTAAAAATGATGACCAACAACTTAAAATCAAAGAAAAGGCGAAGATTCAACGATACCTACAAGAAAAGAAGTTGGGTAATGCAAAAGTAACTGCTTCAGGGTTACATTATGTGATACGAAAAGTAGGCAAAGGCAAAAAAGCGACCCCAGGCAGCAAAGTAAAAGTAAATTATACGGGTAAGCTACTCAATGGAAAAGTGTTTGATACCAATGTAAAGGCCGTAGCAAAAAAAAGCGGAAAGTATAATCCTAAACGTCCTTATGAACCTATTGAGTTTACTTTGGGCAAAGGACAAGTGATTAGGGGCTGGGATGAAGGCATCGCTTTATTAAAAGTAGGGGATAAAGCTACTTTTGTGATTCCTTCAGCATTGGCGTATGGCGCTCGAAGCGTAGGTGCTGACATTCCTCCCAATTCAGTATTAGTATTTGAGGTAGAATTAGTGGCTGCCAATTAACCGGAGAAATAACCAAACGCTTGTCTAATAAAAAACGAAGTTCATCTAAGAACTTCGTTTTTTATTGCTTGATATACTGATTTTCACTAGTTTACAAGTAGATTATTTATTAAAAACAGGCTTTCAATAAACATTCAACCGATGCAATAGTTAAAGTTACAAACCTGGCAATTGGAATGAGTATTATAATCGATGACAAAAATAAAGAAGAACGTTTAGGCGACTGTTCTAACCGACCACCTACACCTCCCAAAAAACTCAACCGTGGGGTAATACTTGGATTTATTAAGTATGGGCTATTACGCTCGCTCGAAAAGTTCGAACAACTTGATTTGTCAGCATTGAAAATAGAAACCATTCCTTTACACATAGGCGAGTTATTCAAGCTTCAGGAATTGGTACTATCTAACAATCAAATTACCAGTTTACCAAATGAAATGGCTTACCTGAACAGACTAAGGGTGTTGAGAGTTGACGATAACCAACTCACCCAACTGCCTGGATTTGTAGGGCGTTGGCAACAGCTTACAAAACTTTCTTTGGTAATGAATCAGCTACACACACTGCCCAAAGAAATAGGGAGCCTACCCCAGCTTAACACTTTAGCACTGAGCTATAATCACATTACTAGCCTACCCACCAGCATAAGGCATTTGTCTAAACTCAGGTACTTGATTCTTGCCAACAATCCCATCCAATATTTACCCGAAGAACTAGCACTATTGCAAAACTTGCACACCCTCAACCTGAGCGGTACACAGGTAAGCAAGGTAGAGAAAAACAGGTGGAAAAAGCTTTTGCCGCATACACGTATCTTTTAACTTGGATTATTCTATTGCTTCATTCACCTCAAAAACAAAACCCACACAACCTATTAGCCCATCAACTTGCTGCCAGGCATTTGCTAAGTTTTTGATTTGTGCTAACTTGTAAAACGAACTGTCAAAAACCTCCAGATAATGAAAAACCTGAAACAACGTGTTTCCAGCAATGACCTGGATATTGCCTGCCGTATTTTAGACGATGCTTTTTTTGATACGGTAGAAGAGCTTAGAAACGAATACCTCAACCTAAGAGCAAGAATAAAGGAAAACAAGTCGAACGAATTGGGGCGGGTGGCTACTTCAGAAAATATAGAGCTGGAAAAAAACCTGTTGAGACGTACTACCCTCAAGTTATGCGATGATATTGAAGATTTTGTAAGAAATAACTTTGCCTATCTTTTCCGAATTTCGTCTAAATCGCTGGAAAAACAACTCAAGCTCAAACTAGCGGCTCATTATGAGGTAAAAGACCCCATCAATGGCAATTCGGCGGTATTTTACCACGGCACCGAACTCAACTCTAACCGTAGGATAATCATCAGGGCACTAAAAAAATACGAGTTTGATCCGGTAGACAAAGCAACTCAGGCAGCACGCAAACGAGCTAGAGATGCCCGTCTCGACCGAATATTGAACTTCAAGCATCGCAACATCATTAAAATATTGGGTACCCATTTAGACAGCTTTCCGCAATGCCTGATACTAGAGTATGTAGATGGTATTTCGCTTCAATCTATTTTGAGGGTATTGCCACTTACCAGAGTCAGCGCTATAGAGATGGCCATTCAATTGGCTGATGCCATTGATTATTTACATACTCACGGAGAAATTCATCAACGGATTCGTTCGTCTAAGATACTGATAGACAACGAGCTAAAGCCTATTATTTCGCCATTTGAACTACTCGATAGAGTAAAAACACCTCAGGAGGGGGAAAACTTCCTTGCCGACTTGCATTATGCGGCTCCAGAGGCTTTGGCCGATATGCGCAATGCCACCGAAAAGTCCGACCAGTTTTCTTTAGGTGCGGTTATTTTTGAGATGCTCACAGGCAAGCCTTTGTTTCGTCCACTAAGCCGAGGTAAGGCTTCACTACAAGAGGTATTTCAACATCGCCTCCACTTTTTTAATGTACAAAAAGTCAATCAACAGGTATTGGCACAAGTAGAAGATACAAAACTCCGGAGTGTATTAAAGAAAATGCTGGCTTACCACCCCAATGACCGCTACTTTAGTATGGGGGAGGTAAAACACGAACTACAGGCGATTCACTTGCACAAAAACAAAAGTATTGATTTGGCACTGGCAAGCTATAGGCGTTGCTGCATTCGCAACCCTGAGTTTTTTAATCATTTTTATGAAGCCTTGTTTGCTCATCCAGCTTTGGGTGAACAGATCAAAGCCTACTTTACTGCTCCTGAGGTAGTAGATAACGATCGGAACCGGAAACGAAAGCTTCGCAATGCTTTGCTACTATTGTTGGGTAATATAGAGCACTCTTCTATTTATGGGCATATTTCGCAGATCAAGGGGCACAGCAAACTAGGGATGGAGTTTTATGAGGCATTTATGGATCAGCTCATTATAACGGTGGCAAAAAACGATTATTTGTGGCAAAAGTATGAAGCAGCAAACAACCCAGCCTTACAAGATGCCTGGGCAGCCGTGAAAAACCGTACCCTGGCGGGTTTGAGGGTGGTGTTGGCAAAGTAAGCTTGAGTTGGGGTGATAGCTATGCTCAACACAATATTAACGGCTTTTTGAAATGACCTTTATATAACTTATACGTTGGGTTTTGCCCGCATCCAAGTATATCATTAGATGAGGTGATGCTTTGGCACTATACAGGCGGTCTATCACGGTACCTATAGAAGTAGCCCCCCACAAAATACCCCATTGGGTAAACCCTTGACTTTGCTCATTGACACCCTCAGGCACTGCTTTTTGGCTAGGCGAAAGTACTTGGGTGTTGAGAGTGAATGTTCCAGTAAAGGCAACCTGAGGATGATATTTAAACGCACGAGTATTAGTAAATATTCTTGGGTTGTGAAAAAACACAATGAGTTTCAAAGGTTTGGCTTTGACTAAAGAATTACTTTTGACAAACATCAAACCCCATTGGTCATAAATATAATAGTATTCTGTCATATCTACCATTTCAGAAGTAGGTGGTATGCTCCGATAGCCTCGTCTCTCGAAACGTACTTTACGAGTGTGTGTTTCAGTACGACTGGGCTTGCCTAATATCTGGTTTATTTGCTTGAGGTCAAAGGGTTGCAGGATTGTTTGCCCATTGATATAAATGCTGTGGGTATGCGTGTTGAGGGTTATTGTCATACGCTTGGGCAAATTTGCCTGACCAATGCCATTAGTAGACATACTGAGCCATAACAACATACTTACAAATATTGATTGTTTCATAATAGTAAAATTAAAACTGATAAGATACTACTAAGACAAGTCGTCGGTTAAAAAGTAGGAGGGTAAAGAATCAACGCTACTACTGCACTATTTCCAGTAACTCCTGAAAGCGCGTGGTATCATGTGCATATATCGTGTCCTTCAATGCACTTACCCAGTCCTTAATGTTTTCGTCCACATCTGTGGGCAGTGTATCCAGTATTTTTCCTATTTTACTTATTTCATACAACTTACATTGTACCAGCTGGGGAAGAATAGACTGTAGGATTTCTTTTTCCTTTTTAGTAAATGTAAGCACATTTATTGGGTCATCTGTAACCTCTGCTTGTGGTTTTTCAGACAATGATGTGGGCTGGTGTTCTGACAAGGGCACCGTAAACCCAAAAGTAGCCCCTTTGCCCTGAACAGAGGTAACCTCTAAGTTTCCCCCGTGTGCCTCAGTTGCCAATTTACAAAAGGCTAGCCCCAACCCGGTAGAGCGCATCTGTCCCGATTTTTTGGCAAAAGCCTGTTGGTACTTATCAAATATTTTATCTAAATGCTCAGGCGCAATACCCACCCCTGTATCACTTATTTGTATTTTGCAAAAACCCGCTGGGGCATCGGGCACTATATCAATGGTGATTGTACCACCTACAGGCGTATATTTGGTGGCGTTGGTGAGCAAGTTTACCACTACCCGCTCCATCAGATCAGCATCTACGTTTACAAAAAAACCCGTCAAGCGTCCCACTTTGAGTTTTAGCCCTTTTTCTTGTATAATATAGTTTACCTGTGCCAAAGCTGCGTTGATGATGCTTTCTGCCAAAATAGTTTTTTGCTCAATTTTTAGCCGATGTTCTTCCATTTTTTGCACATCCAATATATTCATAATCAGATGGTACATACGTTTGCCTGACCGATTAATGGCAGTAAAAAACTGTGGATTGGTTTGCTCCTCAGATAAGCCAATGATAGAGTTGAGCGGATTTTTGAGGTCGTGTACAATCATTCCCAGCATTTGTTGTTTAAACCGATCTAACTCTACCAATTGGGCATTGGTAGCAACCAACATCTGGTTACCGCGTTGTTTGCTATGATAAAACAAACCTAACACCAAAAGCAGTATCACCAACAAACCTGCCCCAATCAATGCTGTACGGCGGTTGGCTCTTTGGGCGTTAATCTCAGCAACCAGCACTTTGCGTTCACTTGCTTGAACCGCTGAGAGCGAGTCTTGCTGTTTACCTGCTATATACCTTTCCTCCAGCTGGGCTACTTTACGAATAGTTGCCCCATTAAGTAAACTATCTGCCATTTGTCTGAAAAGCTTCAGATGCTGGTAAGCCTTGTCTATTTGCCCTAGTCCCTCGTAAGTTTTGGCCAAGTATTCGGCTCCATCCCTGACAGTCTCCGGGCGACCAGTTTTTTTAGCCATTTGAATCCCTTTTTCCAAGTGGTGTTGGGCTTCCTTATAATTACCCAATACACAGTAGGCAGTTCCTAAAATCACATGATCTTGGGCAAGTGGCTCTCCAATTGCCTCTCTCAATGTCAAGGCTTTTTCAAAGTAAAACTTGACCGAATCAGCTTTTTTTTGGGTCAGATGAACCCGTCCCATTAACAGGTAAGACTTCGCTTCCCAGGTTTTAGCTCCCAGTTTTTTACGTATTTTAAGCGCTTTTTGGTGCATCTTAAGTGCCTGTACATACTCTCCCCGAATACGATGTATTTTACCTATTTCATCATAGCTCCAACTGATGTCAATTTGATCTCCGATTTGCTCACGTATTTTAAGTGCTTTTTGGTGCATTTTGAGCGCGTGGAAATGTTCGCCTTGCAAGTCATATATGCGTCCCAGTTTGGTATAACTCCAGGCCGTAAGTCTTTTGATTCTGATTTGCTCACGTATTTTAAGCGCTTTTTGGTGCATCTTAAGTGCTTGATCATACTCTCTTTGCATGCGATGTACCTCTCCTATTTTAAAATAACTCCAAGCCATTCCCACTTTATCACCAATCTGTTCCTGCAATTTGAGAGCCTCTTGATAGACTTTAAATGCCTTGAGATATTTGCCTTGTGCTCGATACACATCACCTATTTTAATATAACTAAGCGCTATTTTTTGCTTATTTCTCGACTTTTTATGAGCTCGAAGTGCTTTTTGGTGCATTTTGAGTGCCTGAGGGTACTCATTGAGTATGCGGTGTACCTCCCCTACTTTCACATAACTCCTGCCTATCCCCCTCAAATCTCCCATTTGCTTGTATATACTGAGGGCTTTATGATACATTCTGAGGGCTTGAACATGCTTGCTCTGACATAGATAAACGAAGCCTATATTGTTATAGCTTTCTGCTACCGCGCTTTGATCTCCGGTTTTTTGTCGAATATTGAGGGATTTTTGGTACATTTTCAAAGCTTGAGGATAATTACTTTGCATACGATAAACAACTCCTGCCCCATTCAAGGCATTGGCCTCGCCTTTTGCATAACGAGCCTCTTTTGCCACCTCCATACAGTTTTTGTAAAAACGATTTGCCTCTTGGTAGTGTCCTTTTATCATAGTAACCCACCCCAAATAGTACAAGGCATCGGCTTGGGCTGCACCATAGTTGGCTTTTTTTGCCAACATTATCGCCTCAGAAGTATAAAAAGCTACTTTAGAAGAATCAGCATACCTGTATTGATAGGCTAAACGGTTATATGTATCTGCCT
The DNA here is from genome assembly GCF_000169175.1 of Microscilla marina ATCC 23134. Taxonomy (NCBI): domain Bacteria; kingdom Pseudomonadati; phylum Bacteroidota; class Cytophagia; order Cytophagales; family Microscillaceae; genus Microscilla; species Microscilla marina. The sequence continues at coordinate 25,669 of NZ_AAWS01000007.1, read as the reverse complement.
TTTGTTTATCTGAAATGTTGGCATGAAGCACTTCTTTCAGAGAATCTACCTTGAGCTTATTTTGGGCTTGCAATGATAACTGGGCAATAATCAAAACACTCAGTGAACACATCAATAAGAATGGGTAAGTTCGCATAAAGAAAGGTAATGTTAGACAATTTTGGATAGTCAGAGCCTAGTGTGCATTGGGTACTAAATCCCTGACGCTTCTTTCGGCCTCCCCGAATCAAGTTCAGGACTGTGAGCTTTTGTCTGCTGACTTCACCTAAAAAAACTCACGTAGCTAAGGTTCCAATATGCATCGGAATTCAGAAAGCGAACTCTGCTCGTTTTTTGTAGGTTTGACAGCCGCCAAAATAACCTCGAAATAATGTATAATTTACTTAGGTCCAAAGCACTAGCAGTTGAGGGTTTATAGCAAGTGATTATAAGTCAACCATTTTCAGTCTTCATAGTAATAAACGTAGAACCTGCTTTCCTGTTTTAGCGAAGGTTTACTTATGGAGTGAGCAATAGGCTATCAGATCAACTAAGTTAATTTATTTCAATACTTGCTTCTTTGTTGCGAAAAACTTACCTAGCTCAGGTTCTGATGCACAACGAAGCTGTAGTTATCGGTTTTACTGCCACCCAAAAAGAAAAAAAATAATCATTCACTCTTATAGGCATTAGCTATAAGTGGACTTAAGCTACTAAGAATAAATTAAATATATCAATTAGATGTGTTTAAACCATAACTCAGTACTTAGAATAACCCATTGTTATGTGCAAACGTTCCCCATATGCCTACTGCAACCGAAGGTGAATTGCCTCACTACTAATTTTTCAGCAAAGTTTTTTGACAAAAAAGGAACTTTTGGCTTTCTTGACCATAAAAACAATGAATTTTCATTTAGATAAATCTATTGAGTTGTTGGCACGTACCCCACAAGCATATAAGGAGCTGTTTACGGGTTTGCAATATGATTGGGCACACATCAACGAGGGGGCAAACACCTGGAACGCTTTTGACATCGTAGGGCATTTGATCCACGGAGAGCAAACCGATTGGGTACCACGAGGGCGAATTATTTTGGGCAACCAAGCCGATAAAACATTTGTGCCTTTTGACCGCTTTGCTCAAGAGCAATTATCGGTAGGCAAAACCATGGATGAGTTACTAGAGGAGTTTGACCAACTCAGGCAAGCCAATTTGCAGGAGTTAAAATCCTGGAACTTAAGCCCAACAGATTTGGCTAAAACAGGCATTCATCCCGATTTGGGTACAGTTACTCTACAGGAATTACTTGCTACCTGGACTATCCATGATATGGCACACCTCAACCAAATATCGCGGGCATTGGTAAAGCATTATGCGCAAGACGTTGGTCCTTGGCATCAATACATCAGGTTGTTGAAAGATAAGCAAGGTTAAGTTTCCTTTTCGCTAACAATGTTTAAATTATAGGGAATAGTGAAGGGTTGTACAATACGCGTGAAGCGGTGCTAAAAAAGCACTTACACTATTTAAATGCTTGATTATCAATAAATTAAAATATTATCTTCTTGCAAAAGGCATGCTTTTTTACTATATTTATCCATATTCTTATGGTAAGAATATAAGCCCAAGAGGTTTAGCTTGGAACCTTCCTCAAGGGCTTTTTGTAAAACAACTTAATGCATACAGTATGCAAGATATTAATTTAAATTTGGAGGCACAAATTGAGGTGCCCACTCAACCTTTAGATTTATTTGCCCTTGGTTTACGTATTCGTTTAGAGGCTTTTGTCCTCAATGCCGATGCCTCGCTCGATTACCTTCGGGCCAACGAGTCTGAGAAACTCAAACGCTATTTGCAAACCACTATTTTAGAGCTGCAATGCCTGCTCAACGAGTTTAATCTGTATGACTCGCTTACTCAAACCGAAGAAGCGTAATAAGACACAAACAACAAAGCCCAAGGCAATACCATTGTCTTGGGCTTTTACTTTTCATTGTTATACTTTAAACAGAAGAATCTCTTTTTGCAAATGATTTTAGGCTCGCTTCACCCAATCATTTTAAACTTTACTTGCTTCTCACCTCTCTAAACAAATCCATCAAACGATCGTTGGGTTCCTGGTCGTTGTTTTTTGATTTGAAATAATCGCGAAACAAATCATCGATGTGCTTGCTGGTATCAATACTTGACGCCTTGTCTGATAAATTTGGGTTTTTGTTTTTTACATCAGGTATAATGGCAATAATGCCTGAATGGTGTTCATTGAGGGTTTTACGTTCTTTAGCAGTCAGGTAATGGTCGGTTACAATGGTAATTTCTACCAAAGCATTTTGATTTTCTTTGAGCCATTCTACTGCCTTGTCCATTTCATCAAACCTGCCCCGCAGTAGTTTTTTCCCTTTTTCAAGGGCAATGCGATTTACCTCTACTGGTTTACCAGGCTCAGCCTCTATTATTGCTACATACTTGGTTTGATTGGCTTCGGCAAAACTATACGCCAATGGGCTACTGCTGTATACTACCGGGCAGGGAGCACCACTTATATTTTGGTAGCGATGCAAGTGTCCCAATGCTACATATTGCATTTGCGAGGGTACTTGTTCGGTATATATTTGCTGGGCGCCTCCTATGTGCAAAATAGATTTTTCCGACTCATCTTCTACGGGTGCTTCTCCCCCTTTTTTCATCATAAACAAGTGAGCAACCAGCATATTAATGCCTTGCGCGTTGCAATGAGCATCAGCAAGTTGTTGCCACCTTTGCTGTAGCAAGTTACGCAGCTCTCCTTCTTTGTCGGTCAAGCCTAAAAATGCTTTTAGACGCAATTCATTCGCATAGGGTGTTACAATCAAACGTAATGGCGCATCATGCCCGGGCACTTTCATTTCTAAAAAACCCTGTTCCGACTTAGTTACTCCCAATCCGGTATCTAGCTTGAATGGACTTACCTCAGAATGAGGAAACCCCAGCAGCACAATGCCACATTCTTTTGCCAAAGGATCAGGGGCTTCTATGCGGTCAGGCGAGTCATGGTTGCCCGCAATGGCGATTACTGGTCGAGTGCCATTTTTTGAGATACGTTTGAGGGTTTTATAAAATAGCGTGATGGCATCATTGGTGGGGTTAAAGGTATCATATAGGTCACCGGCTACTATCACTACATCTACGGCCTCACGATCAGCTATTTGACAAATTTCGTTCAGCACTTCTTCCTGCTCTGGCAAACGGGTATACGTTTCCAGCTTTTTTCCTAAATGCCAATCTGCTGTATGTAGTATTTTCATTGAGTACTTATTTTTTAGTTATATACCGACAGGTTGTTGTGCTATTGATCCAGTATTATGATTCAAAAAAATTAACGGAAGCTTTTGCGAAAGCTTAAGAAAGTAAGTACCCGCTTAAACAGTTTGAAATACAGGCTAATAAACAGCAGCAAGGTGGCAAACCATATTGCCCCAAGGTTAAACCAAAGTGTATCTATATAAAAACCCATAAAGTGTTTGCGGGGCGCAAAAAAGTGTGCCCTAAAGTCCAACAAATTACTTACGTTGTCGGGGTCCTGAAACACAGGGTAAATATGCTGAATAAGCTTGCCGTCTGACTCAGAAATACGCAATGGATTACTGGTGTTTTTTACCATGTCTGCTACTTGTTTGTTATGGTAGCGATTCAACGAACTTAAGAAAGCCGCTTTGCCTTCTTTGGTTTTAGTCCGTTCACGAATGAGCTTATCTTTGGCTTTGCTTGCCCTGTTATACATGCGCACATAATACAACCTTAGCTTTTTCAGATACACTTTGGTAGCTTTGCCCACGGCAAAATCAAAACCTTCGTAGCTCAATTCAGGGTATTTTTTTAGTTGAATATCTGGCACTTTTTTCAGTTCTTTGCCTACTTCGTTACGCAGTATTTTCAAGTCTCTCTGTACTTTGTTTCTTACCTTGTCATCATTTTCTTTGATATGGGTAAGGCAATATGATAGTTTAGACTCAAGCGTAGGAATAAAATACACCTTTTTATAATCGGCAGTTGCCATTTGGTGATCATACTCGTAAAAATCTCTCTCGTGTGGATTATCTTTAAACTGGCTAACTGCAAGTGCCTCAAATGACCAACGCGATACCATAAACTCACTGATCCAAGGCACATTGTTTTCAGAAGCCAACCGTGGGTTAATATTCTCAAACTTGACTACAATTCCCCCTAATATCAACTGTGGAATAATAAGCAAAGGAATTAGAATATAAATAGTAATGACTGAGTTAAAAGTACGAGAGATGTTTAACCCCATCATATTGGCATTACAAGCAATAGAAAACAGTACCATCCAATAGGTAAAGGTCATACCTTTGATTCCCAGAATGAGCGCTCCTACCAACACAAATGTCATTGTTTGATAAGCCGAAAAAGCAAAAAGTATAAAAATTTTAGAAAACAAATAACTGCTATGGCTTAGGTGTAAAAACCGCTCTCGTTTGAGTATCTTGGCATCTTTAAATATTTCTTCAGCACTAATGGTCAGCCCAATAAACAACGCCACAATAATACTCATAAAAATATACGCAGGTACATTCATGTTTTCGCTAAACACATACGAGCCATTCCCAGTCTCTTGGTCTACCCTGTAAAACCGTACAATATACGCCAGTATTACGGCCAGTAACGGAGCTTCTAACAAGCCAATCGCCATATATTGAGCATTACTTAGCTTGGCTAGTATATCGCGAAAGCTAAAAATCATAAATTGACGAAAACGGGAAGGTAGATGAAGCGTACTCTTTGGGGGTTCTTTGATGGTCTCTACTTTGGGTAGCGATATGCGTTCTTTGAAATACTTATGCCATTGGGTTGGTGAAACTTTTCGTTGTGGAGTATAACGTCCATACTCATCTACAATTTTAGTTTCTATAATATTAAATATCTGTTCAGGGTTTACATTACCACAGGTGGGGCACACTCCCTGCGAGCTATTGATCAGGTTTTCCAGGTCTTTAAAATAGGTGACTGCTTCTATAGGATTACCATAATAAATTTGATACCCACCTACATCTAATATAATAAGCTTGTCAAACATTTTGAAAATGTCGGAAGAGGGCTGGTGAATTACCACAAAAATAAGTTTACCTTTTAGCGAAAGTTCTTTCAGTAAGTCAAGAATATTTTCAGAGTCATTAGATGACAACCCAGAGGTGGGCTCATCTATAAATAAAATGGAAGGTTCCCGGAGCAATTCCAACCCTATATTCAAACGCTTGCGTTGCCCCCCACTGATGATCTTTTCCATGGAGCTACCTACTTTTAGGTTTTTAGCCTCCAGTAAACCCAAGCTCACCAGTGTTTTTATCACTAGCTCATTTATCTCTTCTTCTTGGTAATGCCCAAAACAAAGTTTTGCTGCATAATATAAGTTTTGGTATACCGTAAGCTCTTCTATCAACAAGTCATCTTGGGGCACATAACCTACTACCCCCCTTATCTTACTTTTTTCTTCACCGTCATGAATATCCACTCCATTGATTAGTACCTTGCCCCCCAACGGTGCAGCATTGCCATTTAATACATTGATTAGGGTAGACTTTCCCGAACCACTAGCTCCCATGATACCTATTAACTTTCCTGACTCTTCAGTCATGTTAATATCACGTAAACCTATTTTACCTCCACGAAAAGTATAGTACACATGCGAAGCTTCAAAGGTAATACGTGCTACATTTTGCTCTTGAAGAAAGTTGCTGACTACATCACTGTAATAAATAGGATCAATCAGGTCGGCACGAATAGATGAGCCATTAGAGAAGGTATAGATGTGACGATCTTTGAGCAAAAAGCCATTGAGGTAAGTATCTGTTTCGCCCGCAAAATACTTTAACATGTACATTTCTACGCTTGGTATGCGTAAAATACCCACCGATGATTTAAAATTAGGGCGGTGTACATGCTTTATTTTACTGTCAAACTTCTGACTGCTAATAATCAGTATATTTTGCAAACCCAGCTTAAGCGCATCATCGTCAATTACAAACGCCTTAATGATACTGTACTCGTGCTCATCTATATTAAAAGCCTGGGCAACTTCATCTATAAAGTTACTTTCATCATTATGCAAGTTTCCATCAGAATTCACCAATTCCAACAAGTGAAACAACACAATAATTTTTTGCTTCTGATTTAGTTCTTCATTAATTCGTTTACAAATATTAATCGTTTGGATATGCCCAGCCAATGCAATGTCTGCATACTCGTTAAACAACTGAATAAAAGCATCAGTCGCCTCAGCACTTAACTGTTCTTGAATAAAATCTGTAATTACTCTTTTCTCCGAAGCCGATATAACTCCATCAACACTTGCAGATATTGCCATTAACTGGATAATAGACTTCAGAACAGGTTCACTCATAGTTTAATACAATTATATTCCTACCTAAATTAATCAGTTTAGATAAGTAAAGCTGCTTAACAACCTTAACCAAATAACATACGCTCGTTAAACTATATATACTTATTTGTTGCCCGCTTCAAAAAAGCGGTGTACCTAAATCAGACAATGTTTTTGTCTTACCCAACAGCAAAATACTAGTTTACACTGGCGTATCTTATTTCTATAAGATCATTTAATTCTCAACATTTATTATTCTTACTCTGTAAAAATAGCAAAAAGCTTGAATAATTTTTATACCTACGTATATTTTTCGCAAATCTAAAAATCTTCATAGGCTCCACCCCACCACAAAAAAAGCACTGATCACAAGACCCGTGCTTTTTTTGTTATTTATCTTATGTTTTCCTTGCGGAAAATAACATTTACCTAATTCATTTAGTTTACTATATCTGCCCTTATAGCATTTACTTTTTTAGTAATCCCAATCAATGATTTATCAGACAAAATCAAGTCCCCTTTATTTTTTCTGATCTTCTCTTCCATGTTCAAATCTTCATAAATCTTATATAACTCTTCCAAGTCAGTTACCAATTTATTTACATCGGCAGGCTTATCGTTCAAGGATTTCAAAGCTTTGATCAATTCACCCAAAGGCACTTTTTGTTTAATAACTTCTCTTACCAAGCCTACTAAAACCTGAATACGAGCTTCTTCTGGCAATTCATCTTTAGGGTAGTTAGCCACAAGCTCTGTTGCCACAAACAAACCTTCAAGAAAACTTCCTGTAAAAATCAACGCTGCAATATCATTTCGTTCTTCGCTTTTCAGGTAATCATCCGATTTTTTCATCGACTCATTGATAATCTTAGTCAATGAATCAATACTTGAAAGATTATCCTTAAAACGTTTGACAGTAGCAGGTGAAAACGCTCCGGCAATGCCCAATTTATCAGCCAAACCTTGAGTAGCATTCATATAATCAATGGCATTTTGTACTTTGTCATAAATCACCATATACCCCAGATCAGTAGCATAAACACCCAAGTTCAACGCAGCTTTACTATTAGTTGTCTTGTATTTATCACTTGAAGCAGGAGAGTTAGCCAGTTTAGGGTCAAACTCTGCTCCCGTTTGTTTAATCATATATGGAATTTCAGAAGGCTCGGGAATTTTAGTCAGTACCTTTTTATTCTGTTCTTTAATATCATTTACAATGTTTTTGGCAGTATCCTTCCCAGTATCTGCATTGTCATTTTTACCCTCCTTAGAGCCACCACAAGCATACAACGACACAGTTAGTACTACCAGGATGTATTTAGTTTGAAGTAGTTTTTTCAAATTCATAGTCTAAGCCATTTTAGAATTAAGATAATGTTATCAGTAACAAACTTAAAAAATAATCACGAATGATAAATAAAACCTTTATAAGATTTTTTTAGCATAGTAACCCCATCTGGATAAAAAATACAGTCAGGGCAACTATTAAGTGACGTGTTCGCAATAACTGTCCGGTTTGACTGCAGATCTTATGGTCATGTTTTGTTGAAAAATTGGCTAGTAGTATTGCTATTAGTCAATTTTTCACCTCGCCTGACTTCAAGCTTTTTTCTCAATATCGGACACCTACTTTGAACAGGTCACTAACCAATTATTTTACTGAAAACCTGTCATTAAGGTAGTCAAACCCTACTTATATGTTATACAGCTACTGGTAATTTTATCATTGGATGATATTGATAATCTACCACCTTAATATCTTCATAGGTAAATTTAAATAGGTCTTTTACCTCACTGTTTAACTCAAGTCGTGGCAAAGCATAAGGTTTACGCTGAATTTGTTCACGCAGGGCCTTTTCGTGGTTAGCATAGATATGAGCATCACCAAAAGTATGGATAAACTCGCCAGCCTTTAAGCCAGTAACCTGGGCAACCATCTCTAATAATAAAGCATAAGATGCAATATTAAACGGAATTCCTAGCCCTATATCTGCGCTTCGTTGATACAACTGACACGATAACTTACCCTCAGCTACATAAAACTGAAACATAGTATGGCAAGGCGGCAAAGCCATTTTATCTATTTCGCCCACGTTCCACGCACTTACCATCAGGCGGCGCGAATTGGGATTGCGCTTAATTTGATTGATCAAATTAGTAATCTGGTCAACCGTTTCACCAGTTGCAGTTTGCCAGCTTCTCCACTGAGCTCCATATACCGACCCTAAGTTTCCATCATCATCAGCCCATTCATCCCAAATAGTCACTCCATTGTCTTGCAAATAGCGTATATTAGTATCGCCTTTCAAGAACCACAAAAGCTCATGAATAACCGATCGTAAGTGTATTTTTTTGGTAGTCACCAAAGGAAAACCATCTGCCAGATTAAAACGCATTTGATAACCAAATACACTCAATGTACCTGTCCCTGTTCTGTCACCCTTACGCACACCATTTTCCAATACGTGCTGTACCAAATCTGTATATTGCTGCATGATTCTTTCTTTCTATATATAGCTTGCTTTCATCAAGCAAATCAAAAACTTTATATATTGTCCTCTCTCTAAAACTGTCAAATATATCGCTCAAAACTACATTTTTACTCTCCTTGGCTTATTTCATTAACCAATCGTTTTACTCGCGAACTTGATCTACCATAACTTACTATCCTAATATCTAAGCCTGTATTTTCAAACTTCCTAATGGCTTGCTTTATAGCATCAGTTATCCAAACCGTGTCATTACCAAAAGCACCACCTCCCACTAGTGTAAGAAAAACCTTGTTACACCCTGTTTGCTCTAAATTGATCACACCTGCTGCCAAGGTTGCTTCATAGGTAGCTTCTAACACCAATCGGGCAAAAGTCTCCCACAAACTCTCATCTAACAAGGAGTACGCCACAGGTAACGCCGAACAGTACGCTTGCGTTACTCTTTGGGCACTGTCGTCAATTGTTACTTCTGTATCCCACTGCAACCCAATTTTTAGCTTTCCTTTCAAAGTTTCATAACCAGCCGCATCTAAGGCTTTTATCTGCTCTGTTATATTTTTTAATCCTTGCTTGTTAGCCAAGGCATAGCCATTCCGCATTGTCCAGAGTTTATCATCTTCATTTTGTAAGGCACCCCCTACATTTTCCAAACAATCAACCTGATGTTCTCTAGTTTGACCAGTTTGCCCATTTACTTCAGCGAAATAGTTTCGATAAATAGTACCTGCCCCACAAGCAATAGCACAAGCAGGCCCTTGGGTATGATCAAGTGAATAAATCCCTACGCCCCTTTCTGGGACTACCTCAGGTCCTACCATCTCAAGCAAGTTAAACTGTGAAGCCGCCTGAAACAAAGCCCCTTGATTTTCTTTCTGTTTATGAAAAATCTGCACATTACCAACTATCTCTGACACTTTGATGTTTTGTGAGGGTAGCTTCTTTATAGTGACTAAAGCCGTTTCTCTTAAACTTTCTAAGTGTGGTACTTCCAACCTACCAAAGTTCCAGCTTCTACCATTTACCAAAGAGGTCAAAGTCTCCCCCTTTACTTGAAGGTTTGCTCTTACCTGATTAGGCGACTCTTCTTTGAAACCTGTTAATTTTTCAAACCACATATCAGTTTCAACTAATTTTAATACAAGCACTAAAGCAAAAAAAGGATTAAACCGCAGTTTAATCCTATAAATTTTATATGAACCAGATAAATGCTATTATTCCTTATCGTCTCCTTTAGCATCCTCAGATTTATTCTCAGGAGCTTTATCTTCTACTTTAGCATTTGTGTCTGGAGTACTTTCTGTATCTTTCTTACCACCTCCACGACGGCTACGACGAGTTTTTGGTTTCTTGGCTTTTGCTTCAGGCTGATAGGTTTCGTTATAATCAACTAACTCTATCAAACACATCTCAGCGTTATCACCCAAACGGTTACCCAACTTAATAATGCGGGTATAACCACCGTTTCTATTAGAAATCTTATCAGCAACTTCGTCAAACAATTCTTTTACAGATTCTTTATCCTGCAAATAAGAAAATACTACACGACGAGAATGCATATTGTCATTCTTAGCCTTTGTTAAAAGAGGCTCTACATACTGACGTAATGCTTTTGCCTTGGCAACTGTAGTTTTAATTCGTTTATGCAAAATTAAAGAAGACGCCATATTGGAAAGCATTGCCTTTCTGTGTGGGGCAGTTCTTCCCAAATGATTGAATCCCTTTCTATGTCTCATCTTTCTTTATTCTTCGTCAAGTTTATACTTCGATACGTCCATGCCAAACGACAATCCCTTCTCAGCAACTAATTGTTCCAACTCAGTAAGAGATTTCTTACCAAAGTTTCGGAATTTCATCATATCGGCAATGTCCAATTTCACTAAATCACCCAATGTTCTAATATCCGCAGATTTCAAACAATTATACGCTCTTACCGAAAGATCTAAGTCACTAATTGGTGTTTTAAGCAACTTACGCATATGTAAGAAATGCTCATCAACCTCTTGAACTTCTTCCTTCTTAGCTGTTTCAAGTATAATATTTTGATCAGAGAATAACATAAAGTGCTGAATAAGAATATTCGCAGCTCCTTTCAAAGCTTCTTCTGGGTGAATAGACCCATCAGTTTGAATATCTAACAACAATTTTTCGTAGTCAGTTCTCTGCTCAACCCTTGTATTTTCAACAGCGTAACGCACGTTCTTTATTGGAGTAAAGATTGAATCTATAGGAATATGACCAATGGCTGCATCTGGCAACTTTTGATCTTCAGAAGATACATATCCTCTTCCTTTTTCAATATAGAGTTCTACCTCTAAATCAACTGATTCATCAAGGTTACAAATAACCAAATCAGGGTTTAAAATTTCGAAAGAGGAAGTAAATTTTCCTATATCACCAGCCGTTAACGTCTCTTGATTACTCACCTCCACCACTATCTTGCTGTCAACGTTCTCAGAAATCTTTTTGAAACGTACTTTTTTCAGGTTCAAAATAATCTCTGCAACATCTTGCATTACTCCTTTGATGGATGAAAACTCATGCTGCACCCCCGGTATTCTGATACAAGTAATTGCATATCCTTCTAACGAAGATAGCAAAACTCGTCGTATCGCATTTCCGACAGTTACACCAAAACCAGGCTCTAATGGTTTAAATTCAAACATACCGTGAAAATCGGTAGTTTTATCCATTACAACTTTTTCTGGTATTTGAAAGGTTAATAATGACATTTTGTGTCCTCCTGAATTTATGAATGTTATGTAATCAAGGGTATAGAACGGCGAAAAATCGCCACAAAATATTACTTAGAGTAAAGTTCAACAATCAACTGCTCTTGAACCTTCTCAGGAATTTGATCACGTTCAGGGTAGCTCAAAAACTTACCAGCCATCATTGTGCTATCCCACTCAAGCCAGTTAAATCGCTTGCTGTTGCTCATCAAACTTTCGGTAACAACCTCTAAAGATTTGGATTTCTCACGAACTCCAACAATATCACCTGGTTTTAATGAATAAGAAGGCACGTTAGCCACTTCACCGTTTACGGTGATATGTTTGTGGATAACTAATTGTCTGGCAGCTCTACGAGTAGGAGCAATTCCTAAACGATACACAGTATTATCTAAACGAGCCTCCAAGAACTTCAACAAGTTTTCACCTGTGATTCCTTGTTTACCGGCAGCTTTATCAAATAAATTTGCAAACTGACGCTCAAGCACACCATAAATATACTTTACTTTTTGCTTCGCCTGAAGCTGAATTGCATATTCAGACTGCTTCTTACGTCTACCTTTTCCGTGTTGTCCTGGAGGGTAAGCCTTCTTTTGAAGGGCTTTGCTTGGACCCATAATAGGCTCTCCAAACTTTCTTGAAATTTTTGATTTTGGACCTCTATATCTAGCCATTTTCTACTCTTTCTCAGTGATTATACAAACCCTCATTATACTCTTCTGCGTTTTGCAGGTCTACATCCATTATGAGGCAATGGAGTAACATCTTTAATCGCAGTTATTTCAATACCTATGTTTTGTATAGTTCTAATAGCAGATTCACGTCCTGAACCAGGTCCCTTTACAAAAACCTCTGCCTTTCTCATACCCAAGCCATGTGCAACTTCTGCACAGTTTTTGGCAGCTACTTGCGCAGCATAAGGAGTGTTCTTTTTAGAACCTCTAAATCCCATTTTACCAGCAGATGCCCAAGAAATAACTTGTCCTGTAGAGTTGGTAATTGAAATAATGATATTATTAAAAGAGGCTCTGATATGAACTTGTCCTACCGCCTCTACATTTACAACCCGCTTTTTAGCTTTGTCTTTTCTTTTTTGACTCATAACTCTTTTCTCTATAAACGACTATTAAATTAACAGCTTCAGCTTATTGATTATTTAGTCGCTTTTTTCTTATTGGCAACAGTTTTACGTTTACCTTTGCGAGTACGAGAGTTATTCTTAGTCTTTTGTCCTCGCAATGGAAGCCCTTTACGGTGACGAATGCCACGGTAACATCCAATATCCATCAATCGCTTGATGCTCAACTGTACTTCAGACTTAAGAGCACCTTCTACTTTGTACTCAGAGCTGATGATACTTCGAATCTCGTTAGACTCTTCATCTGTCCAGTCAATTACTTTCTTATTGCGGTCAATTCCAGCTCTCTCTAAAATAGTGCGAGCTGTGCTAAGACCAATGCCGTAAATATAAGTCAAACTTACTTCTCCCCTTTTTTTGTCAGGGATGTCTACTCCTGCTAATCTAGCCATTATCCTTGTCGTTGTTTAAACCTCGGATTCTTTTTATTAATCACGTAAACTTTACCTTTGCGTCTGATAATTTTGCAATCAGCGCTACGTTTTTTTACTGATGCTTTAACTTTCATATCTCTTTATTTGTATCGATATACAATACGTCCCTTACTTAAATCATAAGGAGACATCTCCAGTTTTACTTTATCACCTGGCAAAATCTTAATGTAATTCATTCTCATTTTACCAGAAATATGGGCAATAACTTCGTGACCATTTTGCAACTCTACGCGAAACATCGCGTTAGAAAGGGCCTCTGTTATTACACCGTCTTGTTCTATGGATGGTTGTTTTGCCATTATCTATATTTTGAAAACTTCTTCTATATATTCAAATGTTGTCAAAACATCACACTTACCATTATTAATGGCTACTGTATGCTCATAGTGTGCTGATGGACTACGATCAGATGTTTTTATTGTCCAGCCATCATTACTTTGAACCACATTTCGTTTTCCTAGATTAACCATTGGCTCAATAGCAATAACCAGCCCTTCTTTTAATTTAGCTCCTCTCCCTCTTTTCCCAAAATTTGGAACTTCTGGAGATTCATGCAAAGAACGACCTACGCCATGTCCTACTAACTCTCTGATAACCGAAAACCCGTTTTTTTCTACGTGTTTTTGAATAGAGTAGCTAATATCTCCAACTCTGGAGCCAGCCAAGGCGTGCTGGATACCAATATCCAAAGACTCTTTTGTTACTTTTAGAAGTTTTCTAATGTCAGCGCTTACTTCTCCTATTGGGTAAGTGTAAGCACTGTCACTATGAAAGCCATTAAGAAAAACTCCACAATCAATAGATATAATATCTCCTTCCTTCAGCTCATACTTATCTGGAATACCGTGAACTACGGCATCATTCACAGAAATACATAAGGATGCCGGAAAACTATTATATCCTTTAAATGAAGGCTTTCCTTTATTATCTCTAATAAATTCTTCAGCTCTCTTGTCCAAAGCAATAGTTGAGACTCCAGGTTGAATCATTTTTGCTACTTCGGCGTGTGCTTTACCCAAGATTTGAGCACTTTGTCGAATCAGCTCGATTTCTTCTTGTGTCTTATATACTATCATTATTGAACAACTGCAATGTTTTGAGAACGCCCTTTTACATCTCCTGACTTCATGTATCCATCATATCTTCTCATTAACAAGTATCCATTGATTTGTTGTAGGGTATTTAATACTACTCCTACCATAATCAAAAGAGAAGTTCCTCCGTAAAATTGGGCAAAACTATTCTGAATCCCAAATTTCACCGCAATTGCTGGCAAAATAGCGACAATAGCTAACCAAATTGAACCAGGTAAAGTAATTTTAGACATGATTTTGTCAATGTATTCAGAAGTGTCACTACCAGGTTTAACACCAGCAATAAATCCACCATTACGCTTTAAATCATCTGCAATCTGTTTTGGGTTTACAGATATTGCAGTATAAAAATATGTAAAGATGATAATCAACAACCCAAAAACAAGGTTATATTGCCAGGTTGTGATGTCTGAGAATGCAGAACTGGCTCCTCCAACATAAGGCGTAATGAGCGCAGGGACAAACATCAATGCTTGAGCAAAAATGATAGGCATTACACCAGCTGCATTTACTTTTAAAGGTAAATACTGACGTTGTCCACCATAAACACGATTGCCAACAACTTGTTTTGCATATTGAATAGGGATTCGCCTTGTGGCTTCTGTAAGCATTACAACGCTCATTACTACAAAGAACAAAACTACCATTTCAAGGATTAATATCAATACTTGACTGCCAGTAGATCTTGCTACCACTTCTTCTACAAGAGACTGTGGCAAACGAGAAATAATACCAATCATAATTAATAAAGAAATACCTTGTCCAATACCTCGGTCATCAATTTTCTCTCCTAACCACATTGTGAACACAGTACCAGCAGTAAGAATAATTACTGTTGATATAGTAAAAGAAAGCTGACTAACCATTATAGCATTACTTGGTATTGTAGCTTGAATATAGCCTATTGCCTGAGCCGCTGTAATTACAATCGTTAGGTAACGTGTAATTTGAGTTTTTTTCTTAAAACCTGACTCACCCTCTTTTTTCAATTTTTGAAAATAAGGAACAGCCACCTCCATTAATTGAATAACAATAGAGGCTGAAATGTATGGCATGATACCTAAAGCAAAAATAGAGGCTTTGCTGAAAGCACCTCCCAAAAAGACATCAAGCATACCAAATACGCCTCCTTTAGGTCCATTAGCTGCTAAAATTGCAGAATCAACCCCAGGCACGACAATAAAAGAACCCAAACGAAATACTACCAATAGCCAAAACGTATTGATAAGTCTACTTCTCAGTTCTTTGATTGCATAAATGTTCTTAATTGTAGTGATGAACTTTTTCATAACTTACAGTTTTGTTGCTTTGCCACCAGCTTTTTCTATGGCTTCAATAGCAGATTTAGAAAACTTATTTGCTTGTATTTCCACCTTAGCTTTCAGCTCTCCTCTCCCTAATACTTTAATTAAATCGTTCTTAGAAGCCAAACCGTTCTCTCTCAACAATTCCACAGTTATTTCTGTAGTATTGGTTTTCTCTACCAATTCCTGGATGGTGTCTAAGTTTATGGGTTTATAAGATACTCTGTGTATGTTATTAAAGCCGAATTTAGGTAGACGACGCTGCAAAGGCATTTGTCCACCTTCAAAACCACTTTTTCTACTATACCCAGATCTTGATTGAGCACCTTTATGACCACGAGTAGATGTTCCACCCCTTCCAGATCCTTGTCCTCTACCTACTCTTTTTCTGTTTTTTACTGAACCTTTTGCAGGTTTTAATGTATGCAATTTCATTGTAATAATCAAATTAAGTTAAACCAGCTACCAGCACTAAAATATACAAGTCTAAGATATTGATTATTATCCTAGTTCTTCAACAGCTATTAAATGCTGAACCTTACGGATCATACCTGCAATTTGCGGGGTATTTTCTTTCTCAACACTCTTATTAATTCTTCCCAACCCCAAGGCTTTGATAGTAGCTTTCTGTTTTTTAGGACGATTAATAGTGCTTCTTACCTGCGTTATTTTAACCTTTGCCATTGTTTTATCCTTTAAAAACTTTCTCCAACGAAATACCTCTTTGATAAGCTACTTCGTGAGGAGCTTTCATTTTTTTCAATGCATCAAAAGTAGCTTTCACTACGTTGTGAGGGTTAGAAGACCCTTTAGATTTTGCTAATACATCCTTAATCCCTGCACTTTCAAGTACAGCACGCATAGCACCACCAGCTATAACCCCTGTACCAGGAGAAGCAGGCTTCAATAATACAAAACCTCCACTGTATTTTCCTTCCATTGAGTGAGGAATTGTATTTTTAAGGATAGGAACTTTTACCAAGTTTTTCTTGGCATCCTCTACTCCTTTAGTAATCGCATCAGTTACTTCGTTGGCTTTCCCTAGTCCATACCCCACTGTTCCGTTGCCATCACCTACTACTACGATCGCAGAAAAGCTGAAGCGTCTACCACCTTTAACAACTTTCGCTACACGATTAATTGCTACTACCTTCTCTTTAAGATCCGTTTCGCTTGCTTTGATTGCTTTTTTTCTTTGCTGCATGGTTCAAATACTTAAAATTTAAGACCTCCTTCGCGTGCACCTTCAGCCAAGGCTTTTACTCTGCCATGGTATAAGTAACCATTACGGTCAAATATTACAGAAGCAATTCCATTGGTAGAGGCTTTTTCAGCCAATAATTTTCCAACAGCGCCTGCACTTTCTATATTATTTTTACTTCCCTCTAATTCCAGAGATGAAGCACTTGTCAGGGTTTTACCGTCTACATCATCAATAATTTGAGCATAGATGCATTTGTTTGAGCGAAATACGCTCAGTCTTGGGCGACTTTGAGTACCAGTAATTCTTTTTCTGATACTTCTTTTAATTCTTATTCGTCTCTGTTCTTTTTTTGTAGCCATCTCTCAACTATTATTTCTTAGCAGCAGTTTTACCAGCTTTCTTTCTCAAATCAACACCAAGTACCTGACCTTTAAGACGAACACCTTTACCTTTGTAAGGTTCAACTTTGCGAAGAGCTTTAATCTTAGCAGCTACCTGACCAATTAATTGCTTGTCAATACTCTCAAGAGTGATTATAGGATTAGATCCTTTTTTTGTTTCTGCAGTACCTTTTACTTCTGGCGGTAGTGCAAAATAAATATTGTGAGAATATCCTAGGTTCAAATCGAGAACATTGTTAGTACAAGTGGCTTTAAAACCAACCCCAACAATTTCTAACTCAATTTTGTAACCTTCTGAAACGCCAAAAACCATGTTATTTATAAGACTTCTATAAAGCCCATGCAGTGCTTTATGGCGTTTTTGTTCTGAGGGGCGTTCAACCAATATTTCTCCCTCATTTACATTTACTTTCAAATCTGGGTCTATATGCTGTAAAAGTTCGCCTTTTGAGCCTTTTACTTTTACCAGATTGTTTTTATCAACGGTTATTGTTACTCCTTGAGGAATAGCAATAGGTTTTTTACCAATTCGAGACATTATATATACTCGTTAATACACGTAACACAAAACTTCTCCACCTACATTCAAATTTCTAGCTTCTTTATCAGTGATTACACCTCTAGAAGTAGAAAGTATCGCTATACCTAGCCCGTTTAATACTCTTGGTAGTTCGTTGGCTGGTACATATTTTCTCAATCCAGGCTTACTTACACGCTGCAATTTAAGGATTGCAGATTCTTTTGATACAGGGTTGTACTTCAAGGCAATTTTTATAGAACCTTGAACAGAACTGTCAGCATCAAATTTATAGTGTTGGATGTAGCCTTTTTCGTGTAATACCTTAGTGATTTCCTTCTTTATATTAGAGGAAGGTATTTCCACGATTCTATGCCTTGCTTTTATGGCATTTCTAACTCGCGTCAAATAATCGGCAATTGGATCCGTATTCATCTAAACTCAAAATTTTTATTTGCTCCTGCAAAGGCAGGGGTGCAAAATTAACACTTTTCGTACAAAAACAAAAAAGAAAATTACCAACTAGACTTTGTAATACCTGGAATTTTCCCTTCAGAAGCCATTTCACGGAATACATTACGACAAATACCGAATTTGCGCATATACCCTTTAGGTCTACCTGTTACTTTACAGCGGTTGTGTAAACGTATTGGAGAAGCATTTTTAGGCAACTTATCCAAAGCAACATAATACTCTGTTGGATCTTCACCAGCTTTGATAGCTTCTTTGATTTTAAGTCTTAAATCTTCTCTTTTTTGGGCATATTTAGCAACCATGCGTTCTCTTTTACGCTCTCTTGCTTTTATGGATTCTCTAGCCATGGGTAATATTTATTTTTTCAAATTTGCAAATGGCATACCGAGTAGCTTCAACAGTTCATAACCTTCTTCATCAGTTGAAGCAGTTGTTACGAAGGTAATATCCATTCCTGTAATTTTATTAACTTTTTCTATGCTAATCTCAGGAAAAATAATTTGTTCTTTCACTCCTAGGGTGTAATTACCTCGACTATCAAAGCCTTTTTCATTTACACCTTTAAAGTCACGAACACGTGGAAGTGCTACTGTAAATAATCTGTCAATAAATTCATACATTCTGTCTCCTCGCAAGGTAACTTTTGCACCGATAGGCATTCCTTCACGGAGTTTAAAGTTTGCGACAGATTTCTTAGCGTAAGTAGGTACTGCTTTTTGACCAGCAATTAATGTAAGTTCATCTATTCCTACATCTACTAATTTTTTATCGGCAACTGCGGCACCTATACCTTTGTTAATTACTACTTTAGTAACTTTAGGCACTTGCATCACTGACTTGTACTGAAATTTGTCTTTTAAACCTTTGACAACTTCATTCAAGTATTTTTCTTTGATTCTTGGTGTTCCAGCCATTATTCTTATGCTTTCTTATGCGACGTATGTTCCTTGAAATACCTTTGAAGTTTACCGTTCTCATCACGTTTCTTGCCTGAACGTCTGGGTTCTCCAGAAGCCGGGTCAATTACCATTAGGTTACTGATGTGAATAGAACCTTCTATCTCCTGGATAGAACCTTGTGGGTTGTTAGCAGAAGGCTTAAGGTGTTTCTTAATCATATTCACGCCTTCAACAACTACTCTGTTCTTTTCGATTATTACCTCAAGTACATCCCCTTCTTTGCCACGAGAGTTTCCAGCGATTACTCTCACTTTGTCGCCTTTTTTAAGGTGTAATTTAGGCTGTTTATTCTTTTTACGTTCCATCGTCTATTCTTACTTTTTTAGCCTTATAGTACCTCAGGAGCCAAAGAAACAATTTTCATAAATTGTTTTTCCCGTAACTCACGGGCAACAGGTCCAAAAATACGGGTACCTCTAGGTTCGTCATTGTTATTTAACAATACAGCGGCGTTGTCTTCAAAGCGAATATATGATCCGTCGCTACGACGAATTTCTTTTTTAGTTCTTACAATTACTGCTTTGGAAACCGTACCTTTTTTTAGGTTACTAGAAGAAATTGCAGACTTGACAGTTACTACTATCTTATCTCCTATACTTGCGTATCTCTTCTTAGTTCCGCCTAATACACGAATACAAAGTACTTCTTTTGCGCCGCTATTATCGGCTACACTGAGTCTTGATTCTTGTTGTATCATGGTTTAAATCCGTTAAATCAAATTTTAAAATAATTCCATTTGGACTTCCACCCCTATTAGGACAGAAAGCTGTTATTTGGCACGTTCGATAATATCAATCAAACGCCAACGCTTTCTTTTACTTAACGGACGGCATTCCATAATTTTAACAGTGTCTCCAATGCTGCACTCATCCTTTTCATCGTGAGCAACAAACTTTTTAGACTTGTTCACAAACTTACCATAGATAGGGTGTTTCACTTTTCCTTCTACAAGTACAGTAATAGATTTGTCCATCTTATTACTTACAACTCTCCCTATTCTCTCTTTTCGTGCGTTTCTTTCTACTTGCATAATACGTTAAGATTTTGATTTTTCCGCAAGTTCACGTACTCTCAACTCGGTGTTTAACCGTGCTATAATTTTACGTGCTACCCTAATTTTCATTGGGTTCTCTATAGGAGAAATAGCATGTGCAAACTTTAGCTTCTGCAATTTATCACGCTCAGCGTTGGTTCGCTCTTTTAGTTCTTCAGTCGTTAAAGACCTAATTTCATCGTTTTTCATAACTCTACTCTACGTAATCTCTACGTACAACAAATTTGGTACTTACTGGAAGTTTATAAGCAGCAAGCTTTAAAGCTCGAGCAGCTAACTCCTTACTTACACCATCAATTTCAAACATGATAGTACCAGGCTTAACTTTAGCCACCCAGTATTCAGGAGCACCCTTTCCTTTACCCATACGAACCTCAGCAGGTTTTTTCGTAATAGGCTTATCAGGAAATATTCTAATCCAAATTTTACCTTCTCTCTTAAGAGTACGGGATATAGTGATACGACACGCCTCAATCTGACGAGAAGTAATACGACCGCTTTCGAGAGATTTCAAACCAAAAGTTCCGAAAGCAATTGTGTGACCTCTTCCTGCAAGCCCCTTAATTCTTCCCTTTTGTTGTTTTCTAAACTTTACTCTTTTTGGTTGTAACATGGCTTTTAAAATTTAAAGTTTAAAGAATGGTATTACCACAGTATTAAACTTTCTCACCAATATCTTTTAAAATTACGTTTTCTAGTTACGCTTTTTTCTGCGTTGATCGCGGCGACGACGTGGCTGTCCTGAGCGTTCGTTGTCTGCTCCTTGATTTGGAGACAAATCAGGCTTACCGTATACTTCTTTCTTGAATATCCACACTTTGATACCAATTTTACCATAAACGGTATTGGCTTCTGAGATTGCATAATCAATTTCAGCTCTTAAAGTGTGCAGAGGAATACGCCCTTCTTTGTATTGTTCTGAGCGAGCCATTTCAGCTCCACCTAAACGACCAGCAGCTTTAATTTTAATACCCTGTGCACCTACTCTCATAGCAGCCGCAATGGCTTGTTTCATTGCACGTCGGTAAGAAATACGAGCTTCTAGTTGTTGTGCTATTGATTCGCCTACCAATTTAGCATCAAGTTCAGGACGCTTTACTTCAAAGATATTGATTTGAACATCTTTACTTGTAAGTTTTTTAAGCTCTTCCTTGATCTTATCTACTTCTGCTCCTCCACGACCAATAACAACTCCGGGACGGGCAGTATGAATAGTAAGAGTGATACGTTTTAGTGTACGCTCAATTATAATTCGTGAAATACCACCTTTGGGGATACGTGCGTGAATATATTTGCGAATTTTTTCGTCTTCTAATAATTTATTGGAGTAGTTTTTTCCTCCGTACCAGTTTGACTCCCATCCTTTGATGATGCCTAGTCGTAAACCGTTTGGATTAACCTTTTGTCCCATCCTTAGTTTTCGTTTTCAGTGTTATCGTTGTCCGAAGTAGTATTATCCGCATCTGCCGGATTCAAACTATCAATCACGATAGTAATGTGATTAGAACGTTTACGGATACGATGTCCTCTACCTTGTGGAGCAGGACGTAAACGCTTCAACATACGACCACCATCTACAAAAATTTCTTTGATATATAAGTTGGCATCTTCGATCTTGCGATCTTCGTTTTCATTTGCCCAATTAGAAATTGCAGATAGTAGTAATTTCTCAATGTACTCTGACCCTACTTTTGAATCAAACCTAAGAATGTTCAAAGCACGATCTACTTTTTGCCCACGAACCAAGTCTGCTACTAAGCGCATTTTACGAGGAGAAGTAGGTACATTATTCAAAGAAGCTTTCACTGCACCACGCTTTCCAGCCATTTGTTCTTTACGCTCTCTGATTTCCTCTTTTCTTTGCGCGATTCGAACCGACTTTTTTACTTTTCTTGGAGCTTCTTGTATTTCTTCTAAAGTCTCTTTTTCAGCCATGATACCTTATCGCTTTTTCTTATCTTTTTTGGCAATATGTCCCCTAAAGTTACGAGTAGGTGCAAATTCACCTAATCGGTGACCTACCATGTTTTCTGTTACAAATACAGGGATAAACTTGTTCCCATTATGAACAGCAAAGGTAAGCCCAACAAAATCGGGAGAAATCATAGATCTGCGAGACCAGGTTTTTATCACCGATTTTTTCTTAGATTCGCTCATAGCTTCTACCTTCTTTTGAAGGTGATGCTGAATGTATGGTCCCTTTTTAAGTGAACGTGCCATTATTTTCTCTTCTTAACAATTAGACGATCTGAATATTTGTTTTTCTTTCTGGTCTTTTTACCCTTAGCATACAAACCCTTACGAGAACGTGGGTGTCCACCAGAAGAACGACCTTCACCACCACCCATTGGGTGATCTACCGGGTTCATTGCTACCCCACGAGTACGAGGGCGACGACCTAACCAGCGTTTACGACCAGCTTTACCCAAACGAACATTCATATGATCGCCGTTAGAAACGGTTCCAATAGTTGCCAAACAACTCTGTAAAACCATTCTCATTTCGCCAGAAGGCATTTTTAAGGTCACATATTTACCTTCACGAGCTACCAGTTGAGCATAAGTACCAGCACTACGTACTAATACAGCACCATTACCAGGCTTTAACTCAAGGTTATGAACCACAGAACCTAAAGGAATATTACCTAATGGTAGAGTGTTTCCTACTTCAGGAGCAACATTTTCACCCGAAATAATGGTTTGCCCTACTTTTAGACCTTCAGGAGCTATAATATAACGTTTTTCACCATCTGCATAATAAAGTAGTGCAATACGAGCAGTTCTTGCTGGATCGTATTCTACAGATTTAACAGTAGCGGGAATATCAAACTTTTCTCTTTTAAAATCTATTACGCGGTAACGTTGTTTATGACCACCACCCATATACCGCATAGTCATACGACCTTTGTTGTTTCGTCCGCCAGATTTTTTGCGAGACTTCAACAAAGATTTTTCAGGTTTTCCTTTACGATCAACCTCTTTTTCTTTGATAGTTATCTTACCGAAGCTCAACTCATCAAAAGAAGGTGCTGAACGAAAACGCTGTCCAGGTGTAATTGGTCTTAGTTTTTTTACTGCCATTATACCTTCAAATTAGATATTGTCATAAAAATCAATCATCTCTCTCTCTCCATCCTCTCCCAGAGCGGTAGTAACTATCGCTTTTCTATAATTAGGAGTGTGCCCTGTAATTACCTTAGATTTTGTATATCTGGTTTTCGGCTTACCAGCATAATTGATGGTGTTTACCGATTCTACAGTCACATTGTACATCTTCTCTATGGCTTTCTTGATCTCAATCTTGTTAGCCTGAGCATCTACGATAAAAGTATACTGCCCTTTTTTTTCGATCATTTTAGAAGTCTTCTCTGTAATTAAAGGCTTCTTTAGTATCATTTTCTCGTTCATTTTCCTAATTGAATAAGTTTTCAATTTGCTCTACTGAACTCTCAAAAATCAACACTTTGTCTGCATTCAATAGCTCAAAAGTATTTATTTGGCTACAAGGTAGTACTTTTGCCTTAGGCAGGTTACGACTTGACAAATACAAGTTCTTGTTGTGATCAGGCAAGATCAATAAAGTTTTTTCATTCTTTTCAGAAATGTTATTCAAAACTTTTTGATAGTCTTGCGTTTTTGGAGCCTCAAGATTGAAATCCTCAACAACTGTGATATTGTTTTCCTTGGCTTTATAAGTCAAAGCAGACTTACGAGCAAGTGATTTCACTTTACGATTTAATTTAAAGTGATAATCTCGCGGACGAGGTCCGAAGATACGTCCTCCACCTCTGAACAATGGCGATTTAATGCTACCCGCACGAGCAGTACCAGTTCCCTTTTGCTTTTTAAGCTTTTTGGTAGAACCTACAATTTCTGCTCTTTCCTTTGCTTTATGTGTACCTTGTCGACGATTTGCTAAGTGCTGTTTTACGTCCAGATAAATTACGTGGTCATTAGGCTCAATGGCATATATAGCATCTGCCAAAGTAACTTTTTTACCAGTACTTTCGCCTTCCCTGTTTATTACTTCCAGTTCCATCGAGATTACTTTTCTATAATTACGTATGAATTTTTTGCGCCAGGTACTGACCCGCTTACTAAGATAAGATTCTGCTCTGGGTAAATCTTAACAATGCGTAAGTTTTGAATTTTTACGCGCTTGTTACCAGTACGTCCAGCCATTTTCAGACCTTTGAATACCCTTGCAGGATAAGATGCAGCACCAATAGAACCAGGATGGCGTTGTCGGTTATGCTGTCCGTGGGTTGCCCCTCCGACACCATGAAACCCGTGACGCTTCACAACTCCTTGAAAACCTTTACCTTTTGATGTTCCAACGACATCAACAAAGTCACCTTCTTCAAATACATCACCTACAGTGATTTCCTGTCCCAACTCAACATCTTTATTGAACTGAAACTCCACCAACTTGCGTTTTGGAGTTGTATTTGCTTTATTGAAATGACCCTGTAAAGGTTTGGGAGTGTTTTTCTCCTTCTTGTCATCGAAGCCTACTTGAATAGCTTCGTACCCATCATTCTTTGTTGTTTTTACTTGCGTAACCACGCAAGGACCAGCTTGTATTAACGTGCATGGAATCTGTTTGGCAACAGTTCCCTCGGCACTATAAATGCTAGTCATTCCGATTTTTTTTCCGATTAGACCTGACATTTCAGCAATCTTTATTCAAAATAAAACTACTTACTTGAATAATAAGTAGTTACCATCACATTTTTCAAACGGAGTGCAAAGTTAGGAATTAATAATTAGATTGCAAATAGATCACAAAAAATAAACATAGGTCTGAAAAGAAAGATTTTTAGGGTTTTGAAGCGTTTTTGCGGGATTTAGCCAGGTAAATTTGCAAGTACTTTGGGGTAATCATCAGGGTCAAAAACAGGTTTGCCTAGGTCTGCTTTGCTTAGGTAGAGTAACCCGCTACCAAAATAGGATACTTAAAAGATTTGAAACTCAAAATGATTAGTCACCTAAGTGTTGAACTGGTGGTAAAATTTAGAGAAACAACAAACGTAGTGCAAGGCGCCAAAAGCGAGCAAAGTTAATTCTCTGAACTCCAACGTCTAGCGTAACCTAAGTTACATGATTTTTTAGCAATAAAGAAGGATAAAACATAAAAATGGCTACTTGTCTTCAATCAAAGACAAGTAGCCATTTTCGTAATATGTATATTTTTGAACCCTATTGCTAGACTGTAAGTGTTGCTTCTCCTGCAAACAACCATCCTTTAGCCTGATACATATCTGTAAATTGCTGAAAAATAAATTCATTAGTCAATGAACCTACTTGTTGTATAAGGTTTTGCTTCTGTAATCTTTCGTCGAAACCCGGAGATAGTACAAAAGCAATTTTACGGGTAAGCCCCAAGCGTTTGGCGCAAAGTGGCTCCCATTTTTCATTACCCAATCCATACCATCACCAGCTACACTTAAGAGCCTGGTCTCATCACTTACAAAATCAGTGATGTCATAACGAGATGCAGATTCAAGCATGTTT